>CAZJPT010000025.1:6994-13944 GCA_964547835.1 uncultured Desulfovibrio sp. | reverse complement strand
ATTGCATGAATTTTAGCTGGGCTGGCTGCAATATTGAAATCAAATTCCTTGCCTGGCCCAGCTAAAACAGCTCGACCCCATGGCCAGGCCGATCAGCCCAAACCCTCAAATCCGCAAGCATTGCATGCGCTTGAAGCGGTGGGACGGACTGTACTGCGTCATTGAGCGCGAGCGTCAGTACGACCATGGATGGATTCCTGCAGGGCACTGAAAAACGTCGTGGCCGGGAGCTCCTCAAGACCGAGCCGTACGGGTCGATGATCCCAGTCTTCATGGAACAGGCGGCGTGCAATGGAGTTTCAAGGATGCCCCAAGGAGGGCAAAAGCCCTCGAGAAGGAACGGGCAGACAAGGAATGTCAGTAAAAATCAGGAGCCTGGAAGCAACGCCGGAGACGGCGACAAAAAAAGCATCCCAGCACCTGAAATCGCCGGCAAACAGGCTCCCGAACGGGTGGCATTTCCCGCGCAGAGCCTGCTGCTGGCTGTGCCCTTGCCTGCAGCCATACCAGCTGAGGCACTCACGGCCTGCCACAACGTGTGGAAGGCGGAATTTGCCTGGATATTCTGGTGGTTCCCTCTGGCTGACATGACGCACGACACCATGAAACGGTTCATCACAGTCCCTGGCAGGAGCGGGAACAAGGGGCTGTTCAGGGTTTTCAACGAGATGCTTTCGGGCGACGCTGGAAAGAAACTGGTTCTGGACAGCATGAGGGAAGACGAACAAGTCCTGGCACAAACGCAGATGATTGCGGTTGACGGCTGGACTGTGCGGGTCACGAGGCCATACGCCGAAAGCAGGAATTCACGCGGCACCGTTTCGTTCCATGACTGCAGGGACAGTGTGGTTCTGGGACAGCAATCATTGATGCCAGGACAAACGAAATCCTCAGTCCTTGGAAAATCATTGAGTTTATTCACAATATTTGCGGAACCATCATCAGCTCCGATGCGCTTTGCACACAGACTGCCGGATTTGCACAGCTGTGCGTGCGCCCTGTTTTTTTTCGTTACAGCTTATTTGACAGATACCCGGAAAAAAGGTATTTGACTTCGCTCACATTTTCTGGCCGGTTATCTGACATTTAGCCGTCTGTTTCCTCTTGACTGCGCCAGGAAACGTGTTCATCACTTCACGTCGTTATTGCGGCGTGGATTTCTGCCTGAACGGAGGCCTTCTCCAGCCTCTGTCAGACAGGCCAGAGTATCAGATGCGGCGTAAAGTCCCGCGCTTCAGCGATGGGGATATAAGTCGCTCCAGCGCAGGCGGGATTTTTTTTTGCTTGCGTATGCTGCATAAATAAAAATAGGGCAGGACATGCCCGAATCTACGCTCGTGGACATTGTGCAAGACCTTCGCAGGCGTATGCCAGGGGGCTGCGATGGAAGAAGCGAGAATCCTCCGCTCTCAGGCTGGGGAGTGTCCAATTGCTGCAAGATACCGTGACGCTCTTCAGAGTTCCATGACCATGGCGCCCTGGAGTGCCTCCGGGATTTTGTGCTATTGTTTCAGGCCCGTTTTTGCCGGGCGCGAGTGACGGGGTTCCGGAGCTCACGCATGGCTGCTGCCGGCTTCCGCGTCCTTGTGGCGCGGGGATGTATCTTTTTTCTTTAATAAGCGCTCTGTCCGGACTGGCTTGTGCCGCGGGACAAGCAGGGCGCACAGGATCCCTGGTCTGACAGCAGACTGCGGCAAACGCCCAAGGGATCCCGGCAGGGACATGCGCGATGCTGTCTTTGGCCCACTACCACTTTTTAACAGCTTATCTGGAGGCGGCGCGTTCTCTCCGGCCATGCCGGGGAACCTGTGCGCCGGTTTTAACGATGAAAGTCAGACCTTCCGTCAAAAAAATATGCCCCAAGTGCAAAGTTATCAGGCGCAAGGGCGTTCTTCGGGTTATCTGCGAAAACCCGAGGCATAAGCAGCGTCAGGGATAGCAGGAGGACAGACAGTGGCAAGAATCGCTGGCGTCGAGCTGCCTCGTGGCAAACGCGTCGACATCGCTCTGACGTATATTTATGGTATTGGCCGTACGACCGCCCTTAACATCTGTGACACAGTGGGCATCAACTGGGAACGCAATATAGACGACCTCTCCGCTGAAGAAGTCAACGAGATCCGCAAGGAGCTCGAAACCAACCACAAGGTTGAGGGTGATCTGCGCCGTGAAGTGAGCAGCAGCATTAAGCGCCTCATGGACATCGGCTGTTACCGCGGACTGCGCCATCGCCGTGGCCTGCCCGTGCACGGGCAGCGCACGCATACGAACGCACGCACCCGCAAGGGCCCCCGTCGCGGTGTCGTCGGCAAGAAAAAATAACTTTCCGGGCTGTGCCGCCCGGGGCCGCCCATACTTCCGTACAGGCACGCTTGTGGCGCGTCCCGACTGATGCCTTGGCGTCCGGACACAGTTCCCGACAGACAGATTTTTTTTGGAGATAAGATGGCCAGAGTATCCAGGGTCACTCGCAGGAAAGAACGCAAGAATATTGCTGTGGGCATTGTCCACATCGACGCGACCTTCAATAATACAATCATCACCTTCACCGACACGCACGGCAATGCCGTGAGCTGGGCTTCCGCCGGCCAGGCAGGCTTCAAGGGCTCCCGCAAGTCTACGCCCTTTGCTGCTCAGGTGGCTGCCGAGTCAGCTGCCCGAAAGGCGCAGGACAACGGCATGCGCACTGTCGGCATCTATGTCAAGGGACCGGGTTCCGGTCGTGAGCAGGCCATGCGCGCCGTCGCTAACACGGGCATGCGTATCGCCTTTATACGTGACATTACTCCCATCCCGCACAATGGCTGCCGCCCGCCCAAACGCCGTCGCGTGTAGCTGCAAAGAAGGAATGAAATTTCATGGCTAGATATACTGAAGCCAAGTGCCGCATCTGCCGTCGTGAGGGAGCGAAGCTTTTTTTGAAAGGCGAACGCTGCTTCACCACCAAGTGCGCCATGGATCGGCCCCATCGTCCCCCGAGCGGGCCCGGACAACACGGCCGCGCCCGCAAGAAACTCAGTGAATACGCGCTGCAGCTTCGCGAGAAACAGAAGACCCGCCGCACTTACGGCCTGCTGGAGCGTCAGTTCCGCACCTTCTTCGAGAAGGCTGAGAAAAAGAAGGGTGTTACCGGTACGAACCTGCTGGTCATGCTCGAGACCAGACTGGACAATGTTGTGTACCGCCTGGGCTTTGCCAGCAGCCGCAACCAGGCTCGTCAGTTTGTCCGTCACGGCCTGTTCACCCTGAACGGCCGGAAGGTGAATATCCCATCCTTGCGCGTCAAGCAGGGCGATGTTATTGAAATTCCCGAAAAGCGCCGCAGCATCAAGGCCATTGCCGAAGCAGCCGAGAACATCGGCCGTCGCGGCACACCCAACTGGCTGGAAGCCGACTACGCCGCCTTCAAGGGTACGGTCAAGGCCATGCCCGAACGCGAAGATATTCGCACTGAAGTCAACGAGCAGCTGATTGTTGAACTGTACAGCAAGTAGTCTGGAGGAAGCATGCTAATCAAACAGGGCGATCGCCTCATCAACGCGCGTAACTGGAGCGAACTGGAAAAGCCCAAGAAGCTCGTGCGCGATGACGAAGAGTCGGATGGCATGCATGGACGTTTTATCTGCGAGCCTTTGGAACGCGGATTTGGAACTACCATAGGTAACGCCCTGCGGCGTGTCCTGCTGTCCTCTCTTCAGGGTGCTGCCTTTGTCTCCGTCAAGATTGCCGGCGTGCAGCATGAGTTTACCACCATCCGCGGTGTGCGCGAAGATGTCACTGACATCATTCTCAACCTCAAGCAGGTGCGCATGGCCATGGACACGGAGCAGCCCCAGAAGCTGACACTGCACGCTGACAAGCAGGGTGATGTGACTGCCGGCATGATCCAGGAGAATCAGCACATTGCCATTCTCAATCCCGAGTTGAAGATTGCCACGCTCACTGAAGATGTCGAATTGGACATGGAACTCGAAGTGCGCATGGGCAAGGGCTACGTCAGCCACGAGCTTCACGAGGGGCTGGATACCGAAATCGGCGTCATCGCCCTTGACTCGAGCTTCTCCCCCGTCCGTCGTGTCAGCTACAATGTTGAGCCTGCTCGCGTAGGCCAAATGACCAACTATGACAAGCTCATACTAGAAGTCTGGACTGACGGTTCGGTGAAGCCTGAGGACGCCATTGCTTACGCTGCCAAGATCATCAGAGATCAGATTGCCGTTTTCATAAACTTCGACGAACGTGTTGACGGAGAATACGGCCTTGGCGCCTCTGGAACGTCCGACATCAACGAGAATCTCTTCATGTCCATCGACGAGCTGGAGCTGTCCGTCCGCGCCACAAACTGCCTGCGTTCCGCCAATATCACCGTGGTGGGCGAGCTGGTGCAGCGCACCGAGAATGACATGCTCAAGACCAAGAATTTTGGTCGCAAGTCTCTTGATGAAATCAAGCAGCACCTTCTGGAGCTTGGCCTTGATTTTGGTATGAAGATCGATAATTTCGATAAGAAATATCAGGAATGGAAGAAAAAGAAGGAACAGCAAAATGAGGCATAGCAATTCCGGCCGTAAACTTTCGCGGACGCCATCGCACCGCAAGGCCTTGTTGCGTAATCTCGCTAAAGCGCTCATCACGCATGGCAGAATTACCACTACGGAAATGAAGGCCAAGGAGCTGCGTCGCGTTGTGGAGCCCATGGTGACGCTGGCCAAGGCCAACACTATCGCGGCCCGCCGTCGCGTCTACCGCGACCTCAACGACCTCAAGCTCGTGAAGCGTCTTTTTGACGTCATCGGCCCCCGTTATGCAGGCGTGCCTGGCGGTTACACCCGTGTGATGAAGCTCGCCCTGCCTCGCAAGGGCGACAACGCCCCAATGGCCGTTATCGAATTCGTCAAACCGAAGAGCAGTGAGCTGATCGACTCGAACCAGCCTCTTTAGACACTTCTGAGGGGCAGCCCTGATACTGCAAAACGGCAGCGCTCAGGGGTGCACGCTTGTGCGTCGTTATCCGGTGCAGCGTATCTCCTCCCACGCCTTGACGAGGGGAAGCAAGCCGCTGCAGCACAGGCAGGACATCAGGAAATACTGAAACAGGGCAGGATATGCCCGAACAGAAGCTCGTGAACATCGTGTAAACAACATCTGGAGGCGCAAGCCAAAGAGGCTGCGATGGAAGAAACGAGAATCTAGAAGGGAGGGATATCGAATCCCTCCCTTTTCGGGTTATGTAGTACCTCGACGGGTGTAGATAAATTTTATTGGTATGTTCGGGGATATCTGGTATCGCTATCTCAACAGGAGGTAGCGTCCGAAGTCGATGAGCTCGTAAGAAGAACCTACGACATCGCCATGAGAAGAAGACAATGACGCGCCTATCAGAGCGAAGCTGTAGGGGGCTCAAATTGGCCCAAAACCCAAGTTCCGTATCTGCACCCTACCTCGACGGCCGTCTTGCCGGAGATCGGAATATACAGTAAAAGCTTTTTCCTGCGAAAGTGGCGGAATTGGTAGACGCACTGGACTTAGAATCCAGCGCCTATGTGCGTGGGGGTTCAAATCCCCCCTTTCGCACCATGCAAAAAGGAGCATCCTGTGAAATATACCACAGAAGATCTTACTCCGTGCAGTAAGAAGATAAACGTGACCGTAGAGGCCATGGAGGTCAACGCATCTATTAATGCAGCACTGATGTTACAGCAGAGAGGTATCTCTCTTAAAGGGTTCCGCAAAGGGCATGTTCCGTTGCGACTGATAGAGAGTCGCTTTAAGGAGCAGATCTACAGTGACGCCGCTCAGGATCTCCTTGAAGTGCACGTGAATGAAATTCTTAACGAACTCGATGTCAAACCCGTCACGCCCATTATTATAGACCCCTATCCTGTTGTCTTCGAGCGCGATAAGGATTGTTGCTACACCTTGAGTTTTGAGTGCCTCCCGGAATTCGATGTACCAGACCCATCCGACATAGAAATTAAGCAGCTCAAGGCCAGCAGTGTTCCTGAGGAAAGGATCAGGCTGTTTTATGCAATGTTTGAAGAAGCACTTACTACGTATAAGGTGATTGAAGGCGATGGCCCTGCAGTCGAAGAGCAGCTCGTGAGCCTGGATATGAAGATATTCGAAGGCGACCAGCTTTTGCATGAGGTCAATGACAAAGAGTATCTTGTGGGCCAGAAAGGAGCTGAATACCTTGACGAGCTGGTGAAGACTGTCAAGCTAGGAGAGACTGGTGAGAAGGAAGTTTCTTTCCCTGAAGATTTCATCACACCAGCACTGCAGGGAAAAACATGCAAAGTTATGGTGACCGTGCACACCATCAAGGAAAAGTGTAAGTTTTCCGTGGAAGAGATGGCAAAGCAATACTATGATGAGACAGGCCGTTCCTTCTACGATTCTACCAGGGACATGATACTCAGCATGCTTAATGATGAGTATAGACATAAGGCTATCACTGAATTTATGCAAAAGTTTTCCGAAATGGTTGACTTCCCTCTGCCTCCAAGCCTGGTGGATGACTTTATTATGAAGCATATTTTTGAAGAGCAGGAAAAGGCTGCAAAAGCCGGAAAGACCTTAGGTGAAGAGGATATCAATAAAATCAAGGAAGATTATGAGCCTACAGCGCGCAAGCATGTTAAAGAGCGTATGCTTCTGATGCGGGCTGCCCTGGAGAACGACCTCAAAGTGACGCAGCCTGAATTAAGTCATGCCGTGAGTGAGGTTGCCCTTCAGTATAACGTGGATCCGAATGAACTATTTAAAAAACTTAATGAAGAAGGACATATGTACATCATTCGAGATAACGTGCTTACCACAAAAGCTGTCAACTTGATGTACAGCATGGCAAACGTGGTCCTCATTGATAGTAATACCGGTGAGCCGATTGCTTCTAACGATACTGCGGCAGAATCTGCGTCGGCTGCTCCTGCCGAGTCTGCTGCTGAAAC
>CAZJPT010000025.1:1438-6894 GCA_964547835.1 uncultured Desulfovibrio sp. | reverse complement strand
GAACCAGCTGACGATACTGCGGCAGAATCTGCGTCGGCTGCTCCTGCCGAGTCTGTGCCTGGGGAAGGCGAAACGAAGCCCAACCAGGCGGAATAATCGTTGGTACTATCAGAGAACTTTCTTTGCAGGGGCAGGGATGGCAGAACCTTCCTGTCCCTCTTCCTGTCAGTAAGGTCTTTGTTCCTTTTTTGTCTTCAGCTGAATATAGTCATTTGCAGCAGGCAGCCTTCTGCGGCTAACTACGGGTGCGGGTTTAGCAAATGCGGCGTAAGGTCCCTCGTTTTAGCGATGGGAATATAAGCCGCTCCCGCGCAAGCGGGATATTTTGCTTGCATTAAATACTTGCATGCTGTATAATAAAAATATGAAGTACAAGACAACCTGCAATGTAGTCTATTCCTGCAAATATCATGTGGTATGGTGCCCAAAGTACCGTCGTAAGGTTTTAATCGATGGCGTGGACATCAGACTGAAAGAGCTTGTCTCTGAAATTTGTCGACAATATAGCTTTGACCTGCTGGATCTTGAAGTCATGCCAGATTATGTTCATCTGTTGATTGAAGTGCCTCCGCAATTCGGCATACACAAAGCTATTAAACGGATCAAAGGCATAACTTCGCGAGAGCTGAGAAAGGAGTTTTCCTGGCTGTGCTCGCGGCTGCCGTCTTTGTGGACAAATTCATATTTTGTCTCAACCGTCGGCGGCGCTCCGCTAGCAGTCATCAAGCAATATATCGAGAACCAGAAGAAGGTATAGACATGGAATACAGCAAATTCCGCATATACCCGAATCCTGAGCAAGAAAATCTGATACAGCGGACGTTCGGAATTGCTCGTCTGCATGAGCATATCGCTAGTCAGGGACAATATACTCTGCATAAACTGGCAACGCGGCTCATACGTGATAACGACATAATCTGCGTTGAAAATTTATCCTCGCAGAACATGATGAAAAACTACAGACTGGCGAGGACAATGGCAGACGCAGCATGGAGCGAGTTCAGACGGCAGCTGGAACATAGTGGTGCGTGGTACGGCAGACAGATAAACGCAATAGATAAGTTCTATCCGTCAAGCCAGCTGCTATGCAGCGAGGGTGACGATCAGAATCCGCTGGTTAAGGATCTGGCCGTACGCAGGTGGACATGCCATCTGTGCGGGACTGAGCACGACAGGGATGTGAACGCTGCAAGAAATATATTGCGTGAAGATATGCGTATTGCTGCGTAAAAAATAGGGCAGGACATGCCCCAATCTACGCTCGTGGACATTGGTAAGACCTTCGGAGGCGAAAGCCAGGGAGGCTGCGATGGAAGAAGCTCGAATCCCCCGCCTTCCGGCGTGAGGAGAGTCAAGCCGCTTTTTGTTAATTATGGCAGCCCGCTGTATTTTGCTTCAGTATGTCGGGGCATTTTGGGCAGTGGCCCGATAGCAGTACAATTTCCACAGTGACATAAAAGCTGACAAAACAGATGGTGCTGAGCCGATTCCATTGTACCGACTGCGACGGCGGTTCAATCCGCACCCGCTATCGCCGCGTCACGGATGGCTACAGTCCCGACAAGAGGTCAGGAGAAAGGATACACCATGCCGTATACGATACCTATTGTTATTGAGAATACCGGGCGCGTTGAGCGTTCGTACGATATTTACTCTCGTTTGCTCAAAGACCGCATTGTCCTGCTGGGCACGGAGATCGACGATACTGTCGCCTCCCTCATCTGCGCTCAGCTCTTGTTTTTGGAAAGCCAGGATCCCGAGAAGGAAATTTATCTTTACATCAATTCTCCCGGCGGTTCCGTTACCGCAGGCATGGCCATCTACGACACCATGAAGTACATAACGGCTCCGGTTGCCACGCTGTGCATGGGCATGGCTGCCAGCATGGGGGCTTTTTTGCTGGCCGCGGGCACGAAAGGAATGCGTTATGCCCTGCCGCACAGCACGGTAATGATTCATCAGCCTCTTGGAGGCTTCCGCGGGCAGGCCACGGATGTAGAGATCCACGCCCGCGAGATGAAGCGCATCAAAACCATGATAAACACTATTCTTGCGGAAAACACCGGGCTCTCGGTTAAGGCCGTCACTGCGGCTACCGAACGTGATAACTTCCTCACACCAGAGGAGGCTTTGCAGTTCGGTCTCATTGACAAGATACTGACCTCCCGCATGGAAATGGGGGCCAAGAATGCCGACTAAATCGTCCAAAGGCGAAAAGGAAGTCAGGTGCAGCTTTTGTGGCAAGAAATATTCGGACGTAGACATGATGTTCGACGGCAGCAACAATGCTTACATCTGTGACGAATGTATCAGCATGGCCAATACCTTTCTGAAGGTGAAGCAATTTGGTGATGAAGTGAAAGGCATCATGTCAGGAGAGAAGGAAAGCAATCAACGCCTGCTGACGCCTGCACAAATTAAGGCCAGCCTTGATGAATACGTCATTGGCCAGGAGGAGGCAAAGATCATCCTTTCTGTAGCTGTGCACAATCATTACAAGCGCATTAAATGGCTGAAAAAAAACGAGACTGATGGCGTAGAAATTGAGAAGAGCAACGTTTTGCTTGTGGGCCCGTCGGGTAGTGGCAAGACGCTGCTGGCCAAAACGCTGGCCCGCATACTCAAGGTTCCCTTCGCCATTGCCGACGCCACCACACTGACCGAGGCAGGCTATGTGGGCGAGGATGTGGAGAACATCCTTGTTCTGCTTCTTCAGAACGCCAACTACGACATAAAGGCCGCCAGCAAGGGGATTATCTATATCGACGAAATTGACAAGATCTCCCGCAAGGCTGAGAACGTCAGTATCACTCGCGATGTGTCTGGCGAGGGTGTACAGCAGGCACTGCTCAAGATCATTGAGGGTACTGTTTCCAATGTGCCTCCAAAGGGCGGCCGCAAGCATCCCCAGCAGGAATTTTTACGCGTAGACACGACCAACATCCTCTTTATTCTGGGTGGCGCCTTTGTCGGTCTCGACAAGTTGATTGAGAGCCGTGTTTCCAGCGCCACTATGGGCTTCGGTGGCACGCCAAAACTTTCCGGAGACTTGTCCATGTCCAGGCTGCTTGAGGAAGTGCTGCCTCAGGATTTGATCAAGTACGGCCTTATCCCAGAGTTCGTTGGGCGTATTCCGGTGATTACCCACGTGGACAACCTGGACGAGGACGGGCTGGTCCGGGTCTTGACCGAACCAAGGAACGCACTGGTCAAGCAGTATCAGAAGCTTTTGGAGCTGGAGAACGTGCAGCTCGAATTCAGGCCCGAGGCTCTGCGTGCCATAGCCAGGGAAGCCGTGAAGCGCAAGACCGGCGCCCGCGCCCTGCGCAGCGTCATTGAGCGCACCATGCTCGAGATCATGTTCAAACTGCCCAGCATGCCCGACGTCACAAAGTGCATCATTACCGAAGGTGTTATTGAGAAGAAGGAGGAACCGCTTCTGCTGCGCAAGGAGAAGACTGGCCAGTCCGCGTTGGCACTAACCGCAGAAAGCATGACAGAAAATGCTTCTCCCTCATCCTCCAGCGGGACGACAGCTGCCAGTCGGCGTGTGAAGAAATAGCAAAAACGGGGATCTGCAAGTGAGACTGCAGGTCCCTTTTTTGGGTGCGCCCGGCATGGCGCACGTTCTAATGGGTGAAAGTCCCTGGCGCAGGGGGTAGCACCAAGCGCATAGCTGAAGGCAAGGGTGTCCGTCGCGAGGCGGAATCTGAAGGAAGCCAGTGGCAAAACACTGATTTCGTGATAAAGGCACAAAAAATTTTTCTCTGCAAAAAAACTATGATACCAACATGTAAGGCGTGATGCACCAGCCTTTGTCCAGATGATGATGGCTGGCACGACCGTCAGGAAGGAGGGGAGGCAACTGGCGTATTTGCTTTTCCTGTGCTAATCTAGACAAAAGGGTGGTGCGGCCCTGACCGGCCGCCCGAGAAGGAAATCGAGTGACGTTCGTCAGCGGACCACCGGTTGGAACGCATGCCGGACGCGCATGACGAGGGAATAATTGCTCTGTCCCGGATTCTCTGAGCTGTCCGGTGCGGGAGGGGAGTTCTATGCAGTATATTAAAGCATTGATACTGGTGGTGTTCTTCTTTGTGGCAATGCTGTTCCTGTGCCAGAATCAGGTTGCACTGTCCAAGGATGTCGTTTTATCCATTAATCTTCTCTTTGTGGAGGCTACGGAAAGCGTAACATTGCCCTTCTATTTCGTGGCCATCGCGGCCTTTTTGCTGGGTTGTGTCTGTTGTTTCCTCCTTCTGGCCTGGGAGCGCGTCCGCATGAGCGCCAGATGTATGCGCGCCAACTGGAGGCTGCGCAGCATTCAGAATGAGCAGCTGCAGATGATTGCCCAGCTGCGTGAGCTGGCTCACAGCCCGCAGGAAGCTAGAGCTGCCCTCTACGAAAAGTTCAAGGAAAGCTATGAGAAGCACAAGAGGGCCAGGGATGCCGAGAGAAGAAAGAAGGATGACGTGAGGCAGCTCACCATTGAGGCGACTGCTTCAGCTACGCCGACCAGGACGGCCCAGGCCTGAAGATAAGCGTGCTTTGTGAAAGGGCGGATGCAGAACTTTGAGTTAGCGTCCGCTCTTCTTTTTTGTCCAAGGATTGCCGGGTAGTGGAGTTTGCGGCGTCTTATTGATCTGAACTGTTGACAAGAGGGCATAGAAGAAGCACACGAGCGACAGCGTCCACTGTTCCCGGTTGATTTTTTTGCGGGAACGCAAATCCCTTTCTCCCGAATTGAAATGAACAAGAATATTGTCAGCAAGCCTCCCGTGCGTCTGGTCCTGTTCATGCTTGCCCTGGTCTATGTGTCATGGGGCAGCGTCTATATTGGAAACAAACTGAGTCTGGAGATCGCCGGCCCCTTTCTGGTCTGCGGGATTCGAAATGTTTTGGCCGGCACCCTTACGCTGGGCGTCTGCATGGCCCTGAAAAAAGCCAGGCACGTGTTCACAGCGCGTGAAATTGGCTGGCTGGCTGTCATAGCCCTGCTGCTTGTCTGCATGAGTGGTGGCCTGCTCGTGGTCGGCCAGACGCTTGTCATCTCAAGTGTTGCTGCCGTTGTCATGAGCTTCACGCCCATAGTCATGCTTGTGTGCGCCTGGTGTTTCGCAGGTGAGCCAGCACCCCGCAAACAGCAGTGCTGCGGCATGTTCACAGGGGCCTGCGCCATTGTCTATCTGTCCTGGAGTGAACAGTCTGCCGGCACCGGATCTGTTCTGGGTGTTCTTATTCTCCTCTGTGCCATCAGCGGCTGGGTCGCAGGTTCTCTGCTCATGAAGAAACTTCCTTTGAGCAAGGATATTCCCATGATGCAGAGTACTGGCTTAATCCTGCTGCTGGGCGGCCTTGAATGCCTTGCGGTCGGGCTCTCACTGGGCGAAATTGACAGCGTGCGCCTGGACAACGTCAACTCCGGTGCACTGCTGGCTTTCGGCTGGATGGTGGTA
>CAZJPT010000025.1:0-1428 GCA_964547835.1 uncultured Desulfovibrio sp. | reverse complement strand
CCCTTTCGGGCCTACCTCCGCTACCTCTGGCTGCTGGCCAACGTTTCCGTTTCCCTGGCTGTGTCGTATGAGTATGTGTGTCCCGTTATCGGCATCTTTCTCGGCTGGTTCATTGGCGGGGAACATGTTACCTGGGACATGATCGCGGCCTGCGTCGTCTGCACCGGATCCGTGTTTCTGGTGGTGCGGCACAGACACAGTTTCAAATCGTATGTGAGGCACTATCTGGTGCGTTCTGTCAGGCGATACAGTCACTGACTGCTGGGCGGCAATTGCCTAGTTCAAGGAATCGAGTTTCCGGGGAAATTTCCTGTCTGCACATGAGCTGTGTCAGGCGGATGTTCCTGCTGCTTCCTTCCAGGCAGGCTGCCTGTCTCGCCGTGTTTCTTGCAGACCCCAAGTTTACCTCAATGGAGGCCAGTTAAACATTTTGTGCGCTGACGCTCATGAGGTGTCTCTCACTGTGACTGTTTTTTTTCAGGTGTGCACGAAATGCAGCCAGTCGGAAGCGAGCTTTAGAGGAGATCTCAAAACTCTGGATACACCATCTTAACATAGTGCTTTTATGTGCAGTCTTGTGCGTTTTGAGACGTCCTCTTAATGATCACCTGTCCTGAAGTCAAGCACTTGCTTCGCCTTGTCAATGGGGACAATGACGGCGCTGCGTCCGCTGGCCGGGCACCCGTAGAGAGCGTTACAGGCCGGACAGCGCCAGTCCGCTCCGTCCTGCTCAAGAGCAATAAGGCTTTTGTCCGTGTCGTGACACAAAGAGCAGAACGGTCCTTTGCTGACACCTGCTATGTTAAGCCAGACAAGACCATCCTTGATGCTGGTGTTTTTAGAGCAAGCCAGCAGATTTTCGAAATTGCTGATGCGCAGACGCAGATGACGCGTTTCTTCCTGCAGCGTGATGAAACGAGCCTGCAGGTTGAGTAGCAGCTCGAAAGATTTAACGCTCTGTCCATTTTTAATCAGTTGGCGCAGTTGTGTGAATGCGGAGTTAGATATCATGAAAAGCCCTGTGTCCTGTTTTAATGGGTAGGTCTGCAGGCCATGAGCATGTCACAACGGCCTGTCCCATATATCTAGCCTTTCGGATAGGTTGGCGGAAACATTAGTACGCCAGGGCAAACGTATCCGTTCAGGGGGTGGCTGGAACCAGCCCCAATTGGGCAATTGCTTCTGCTGCCTTTCGTCTCAACTTTTTATATAGCGGTTTTATTGTGAAATTTAATATATCAGATGGCATATCCGGCCTCATGGAACCACTCCCTGATATCAGCAGCAGTCACCGCATCAATGGCTTTGACGCTCCCTCGCCAATGGTAGAAAGCATTAAGCTTCGAGATGAAACCACTATAGCATGAGAGGCCTTGGGGCTCATTGAACAGGAACCTCTTGACCGCTTCTCGCAACAGGTCGACAAAG
>CAZJPT010000024.1:2105-14107 GCA_964547835.1 uncultured Desulfovibrio sp. | reverse complement strand
TGTGACTTCTTACTGGTTGAAGTGGAACATGCCATAGGGAATATCTTTGTAAGCGGAATTCAAGAACGATATACCAGCTCTGTCAAGCCTCGAATCGATGGGATTCTTTACCTTCGCAACGCACCTTTGTTCTTTTAGGAACTGCCTGCCGTTCAGCAAACTGGCTGGCTCTCGCCTCGACAGCACAGGTTAAGGTATATCGGACGGCTCAATTTTGAGCAGGTCACCCGGGTCGGTATACTCGCTGAGCGCAAAATTGCGCTGTCCGAATTCCGCTCCTTGAAAGGTGTCGGGATTATCACAACACCCTCAACGGCGGGTGCAGGAGTGGTGTTCCTCACCATACCTTCCTGATGCTGCGTGATACTGGCAGGCCTGACACAGGAGAGCAAAAACCTCAAACCCGGTATAAGCGTGGGCTTCTTTCTTTGTCCCGCTGGCCCTGGAGGTATCACGATGATCGTGACACCCCCATCGTGGGAGGATACCACGAGAGGCAGGGGCAGGGGCAGGGGCCGGGGCAGGGTCTGTATATAACGGATGCCGGGGCGCTTGCGGTCGACAGTCGCCATACCTGCGTGCGCCTCTTTGTTGGAACTCCTGGCGAGCTCAACCAGTTACGAGACCAGCGCAAGGCAAGAAGCAGGTCCTTGGTCATAATATGAAGAATTCTTGATATGCTAGCCAGCTCCTTGCCAGGATTTTCCTTCATATTTTTGAGTTGCCGGGCGCAGGGAGCGTTCGGCCCGGTTGTTCGCAGGCTCCACACCAGGGACGCGAAGGAAGGTGTTGAGCGAGGCGTCCAGGCTCCTTGAGTAACCTGGCGCCCCACTTCGCAATGTTCTGTTCGGAGTCCTCCGGGAGCTTTCTGGCGGCGCTGCAGATGCATCATGAAGAATGCGGCAAGACCCGACACCATGACCCGCAGCCAGTTCCTGCCCCCTCCGGTCTGAATGCGGGCCAGCTGGTTTCATCAAGTGGTTGACAGTCGCCTGTCTGGCGACGTCCGCTATCGCGTCGTCATGTGACGCCAGAGCTTGTGAGCCGCGCTGACGTTCATCACCGTACTCAGAGAGACCTCAACTTTCTCCCCGGCCTGCGTGAGCAGGAGACCCGAATTGAAAAAATCTGCGATCTGTCGCGCCGACGAGTCCATTGTGCCGAACAGCATTCCCACCAGAGAGATCATGTGAGGGCCGTATCCGGTCGTATGTTCGTGCGGCAGCCGGGCCTTGACCCGCTTGCCGCAATGGCAGCACTTCCCGGAGTAAAGCCGCAAAAGGAGGCCCCTGAGCAAACAATTTTGTGTTCGGGAGCGGGGGATGGCATTTGCAGTACAGAGACTACTCGTCCATGCGAGTCAGCACCACCTCGTCCTTGCCGTCATGCTCCTTGAGCAGTACGTCTACGCGCTCGTTGGCGGCAGTGTTCAGTCTGCGTCCGACATAGTCTGGCTGCATTGGAAGTTCGCGGCGACCGCGATCCACCAGCACCAGCAGTTCCACACGGCTTGGACGACCATAGTCCATGATGGCTTCCATAGCCGAGCGTATGGTGCGGCCGGTGTAGATCACGTCGTCTACCAGCAGGATACAGGCACCGTTGACATCAGCATTGATGCGCGACGGACCGACTTTGGGACTTGATTCCATACTGGTCCAGTCGTCGCGGTAGAGGTTGATGTCCAGAGTGCCCAGAGGCAGAGAGCGGCCGAGCCTGTTCTGCAGGATGTCCTGCAACCGTTTGGCAAGATTGACGCCGCGGCGCTCGATGCCGATTATCTGAACGTCTTCACAGTCGCCGTGCTTTTCCATGATTTCATAGGCCAGACGCTCCATGGCACGGCCCATGTCCGTTTCGTTGATCAGTAATTTGTAATCCATGTCTTTCTCCCCAGAGCCGGCAAGGGCCAGCGTGTAGCAATGTCGAGATGCATGGTATTTTTTTTGTCCGGATTTGAAAAGCGGGACAAGAAGCTGCGCAAAGGCGTTCCGCAAGGTGAGGCAGAGATGCCCCGGCTTCCGTCAGGGCCATCAAGGGACTGGCTGGTCAATTGACAAGGGGAAATTGTGACCCTATTTCTTGGACACATGACGACGTTCTGCTTTTTGGGAGGAGACAGCTTGCCGTTGCCGCCTTCCAGGAGAAAACATATGGTAACGCTAACGGAAAGAGCCCGTCAGGGTATCGCCGATTTCATGAAGAACAAGTCTGCTGAACCCATCCGCGTCTATCCCCGCAGGGAACGTGATGGCACCCTGTCGCTGGCTCTGGCCCTGGACAAGGTGCATGACGAGATTGACGAGGTTGAGGAAGTCAACGGCTTCACGTTCTGCATGAACAGACAGCTTAAACGCATGATTCAGCACGTGACCGTCGATCTTGGGAAAATGGGCTTCATCTGCAATCCGCTCATTCCCCTGCCGAAGATGGCACCGCAGCAGGGTTGCGGCTCGTTCTCCTGCGGTGGCAACTGTTCGGGCTGCCACTGAGACTTCCGGCCGGCGGTCGCCATCGTCCGCCCTTATCCGCTAACCAGAGAAAAGCAACAGGAACGCATCCTATGATTAATATCACTGAAAACGCTCAGAAAGAACTGGACAAGTTCTTTGAAACACACACTGAGGCTGTCAAGTCCATACGTATTTACCTGGCCCCCGGCGGCTGCTGCGGTCCGAGCCTCAACATGGCCCTGGATTCCTCAACTCCCGAAGACATGATTGAGGAAGTAGCCGGCATCACCTATTGCATTTCGCCCGATCTGTCTGCCATGACGGGTGAGATCAGTCTGGATGTGAGCTACATGGGTTTTACCCTGACGCCTGAGATTCCCTTGCCAGGCGGCGCCTGCGGCTCCACAGGCTGCTCCGGCTGCGGCACCGGCACCAGTGGTTGTGGCAGCTAGACTACGGCTGACGCTGTGAAAGCAGCTTGACACCCTGGGGAGGACGTCGTGATTCATGTCACTGCTGCCGCCAGCGCAGAACTGGACAGCTGGTTCGTGGCGCATCCAGACGCACGCCGAAGTGTGCGCATCTACCTTCTAGTCTCCGGCTGCAGCGGGCTTGCCCTGACAATGGATTTGGATGATCCTGCCGAAACGGATGTCGTTGAGGTAGTCGGCAGCGTGACCTACTGCGTCAATACTGAGCTGTTTCGCTACACCGGCGCACTAACCCTTGACAACACGGAAGCTGGCTTTGTTCTGGAGACTGAGCTTCCTCTGGACATACAGGGACTTTGTGGCTGTACTCAGGACTCGTGACCCTGCCCCGGGCAGTTCCCATGGAGATACCGCCATGATTAACGTATCTGCTGACGCGCTCGAGGCTCTGGACGCGTTCTTCACTGCGAAACCTGACAGCCAGCGGGTCGTGCGTCTCTTTGTCGCTCCCGGTGGCTGCTTTGGTCCTGTGCTCAATATGGCACCGGATCAGGTCGACGAAGGAGACATTACTGCCAGCGCTGGCGACATCACCTTCTGCATGGCCGGGCAGCTGTTTGAACGAGTGGGTGAACTCACTGTGGAAATGGACGGTGAAAAATTCGTCATCAGCAGCGAACGCCCTCTGGTGGATCCTTCGATCTTCGCAGGCTGCAGCTGCTGTTCCGGCAGCTGTGGCAGCAACGGCCGCTAGCTCCAGGCCTTCGCATATACTATGTTGTCGTCTGCGGCATAATGCGCGGCAGACATTCTTCTGATCGGCAGGCCTGCCGGCCCGCCGGTCAATCTTTTTTTCCTGCGGGCAAGGCGCCCGGGCGTGGAGGACAGATGCAGGCTCAGGAAGTGTTGCGGACAGGCGGAAAAGTTGTGCACTTGAGTCGCTCCGGCCCGGCGACGCTGGCCAGGCTGGCTGCGGCCACAGTGCGGGAAGGACGCACAGCTGTTCTGGTGGCCGGGGACAGAGATGAGTTCACCCGGCTGACTGCCCTGGCAACACTTTTCAGTCCATCCCTGTCGAACGCTGACATTGCCCCGCACACACCAGTCTGGGAAATGCCTGTAATCACCATGCCGCAGGGGCTGCTTGTGCGTGACGACTACCTGGACTGGTCCCAGCGCCTGGCTGCCTTGTACGCTCTCTCCCTGCCTGGAGCCAGGATCCTCGTGGCCAGCCTGGAGAGCCTGCTTGTGCGCTGGCCGGACATGGACTTTCTGCAGGCCAGCAACGTCGAACTTGTTGCGGGCATGGAAATTTCCCAGGATATCCTCTGGGGACAGCTGGCCGACTGGGGGTACACGCGTGCGCCCGTGGTCAGCAGGGCTGGTGAGATCGCCCGTCGCGGCGATATCGTGGATGTTTTTGCGCCCGGGTTGCGCAGCCCTGTGCGTCTTGAGTTTTTTGATGACACGCTGGAGGAAATCCGTCTGTTCGATGCGGACAGCCAGCACAGCCTGGCCAGTCTGCGCGCTGTCACCCTGCTGCCGGCAAGACCCTGGGTGCAGGATGAGAAGGGCATCGCAGGCATGCGCGATCGCCTGCAGAACCTGCTGGCCGCCGGGCGCATCAGCGAGGATACGGCCTACGAGTGCGCACGGGCCCTGGATACGGGCGGAGGTACGCTGCTGCCTGGCAGTGTGCTGGAAAAGACGACGGAGTTGTGCGACTGGCTGCCTGAAAACGCCGTTTTCTTCTGTGGCGGCGAGAGCGATGTGCGAGAGGGGCTTGTCCAGTGCCGGGAGGAGCTGTCTTCCCGTCTGGCTGGCGAAAGGGCGCCAGTATGTCAGTCGCCGGATCTTTGTCTGCGCTCGGCGCAGACCACGCCCTGGGAAGACAGAAAAGCCAGGGTTTTCTACGCCGAGCCCCTGGTCATGGGTGTAAAGGACAAGGGCTTGAGTCTGCAGGAGCGGCCGATAAACACCTTCAATGATCTCTTCCCCGATCCTGGAGCAGCTGATCGTCCCTGGCAGCACGTAAGCGCTCTACTCAAATCCTGGTCATCCTCCAGACGGCAGGTGGTGCTGAGCTTTCCTTCCGGGCGTTCACGCCAGCGCTTCCTGAAGCTAGCTGAGCAGGATGGCATTGTGCCGGCCCAGCGCTACGCCCCGGACGCCAGCGGTCTGTTTGCCCTGGTATCACCCTTCAGGCTGGGCTGTGAACTCGTCTGGGACGGCTCCTGCGTTCTGGGAGAGAAGGTGCTCTTGCCCAAGGCCGAGAAGACTCCGCGTGTTTCTGCCAGGACCTTCAAGGGCATGGATGTCTTTGAGGACATCAAGGACGGTGAGTTGCTGGTGCATCGCGACTACGGCGTGGGCCGTTTTCGCGGGTTGCGCAGCGTCAGTACGGAAGGCGTCTCGCACGATTTTCTGGTGGTGGAGTACCAGGGGGCGGATATGCTCTATGTCCCCGTGGATCGCCTTGCGTGTGTGCAGCGCTTCCGCACTGCTGAGGGCAGCGCCGCTCCCGCCCTGGATCGCCTTGGCGGCGTTGCCTGGGGAAACACTCGCGAAAGAACGCGCAAGATCGTGGAGAAAATCGCGGCCGATCTGATGGAAATGTATGCCTACCGCAAGGTGGCCAAGGGCTTCCGCTACGATCCACCGGATGAGCTGTATCATGAGTTTGAAGCCAGCTTCGGCTATGAGGAGACGCCTGACCAGGCAAAGGCCATCGAGGATGTGCTGCGTGACATGGACAAACCCGAGCCCATGGATCGTCTGATTTGCGGAGATGTAGGTTTTGGCAAGACAGAGGTGGCCATGCGTGCCGCCTTCCGGGCTGCGGTCAACGGCCGGCAGGTTGCGCTGCTCTGTCCGACCACGGTTCTTGCGGAGCAGCACTACCAGACCTTCAGGGCGCGCATGAACGGCTTTCCTTTGCGCCTGGGCCTGCTCTCTCGTTTTGTCTCCAAAGACCAGCAGCGCAAGGTCATCCAGGCCTGCGAACTCGGGGAGACAGACATTCTCATAGGCACGCACCGCATCCTCTCGGCGGATGTGCATCTGCCCAATCTGGGCCTGCTCATTCTGGACGAGGAGCAGCGCTTTGGCGTGCGCCATAAAGAGGCGCTTAAGGAGCTGCGTCGCAACGTGGACGTGCTTACCCTGACGGCCACGCCCATCCCGAGAACCCTGCAGCTCTCCATGTCCGGTATACGTGATCTTTCTCTTATCGAGACTCCGCCCAGGGAGCGCAAGCCTGTGGTCACGGCTGTCATTGAGCGTGAGGACGCGGTCCTGACCGAAGTGCTGCGTCGCGAGATTTCGCGTCGGGGTCAGGTCTTCTGGGTCTGCAACCGCATCCAGGGGTTGGCCGCAGCGCGTGATTACGTGCGCCGTCTCGTGCCGGACGCCAGGGTGGCCATGGCCCATGGCCAGTTGCCCGAGGACGAGGTGGAGAGTGCCATGCGCTCGTTCTGGCATGGCGACATTGATGTGCTTGTCTGCACGTCAATCGTGGAGTCAGGTCTGGATTTTCCCATGGCCAACACCCTCATTGTGGATCAGGCGCAGCAGTTCGGCCTCGGCCAGCTCTACCAGCTGCGAGGGCGTGTCGGGCGCAGCGACAGGCAGGCCTATGCCTGTTTTGTTGTGCCGGACAGAAAGCATGTAAGTGAAATAGCCGAAGAGCGTTTGCGCATCCTGCAGGACATGGATTTTCTTGGCGCAGGTTTTCGCGTGGCCATGGAAGACCTGCGCCTGCGCGGCGCCGGCAACATCCTGGGGGAGGCACAGACAGGACAGATGACCAGGGTGGGGCTGGACCTTTACCTGGAAATGCTGGAACAGGCCGTAGAGCGCATCAAGGGTACAGCTCCGGAGCGCGACGGTTCCTGCGAGATCAACATTGGCGTGGCCGCTCGCATACCCGAAACCTATATCAGCGACGGACAGGAACGCCTGCGTCAGTACCGCGCCTTGACAGGCGCAGCCTCTGGACAGGAACGCGAGCGCATTGCCCTTGGCCTGCGTGATCGTTTTGGCCCCTTCCCCGAAGATTTTCAGACTTTCCTTGCAGTCCTTGACTTTAAGCAGTTTCTGGGGCGTCTGCAGGTGGAAAAGGCGGATCTTGCCGCCAACCGCCTCAAGCTGACCTGGGTAGAGGGGCAGGACGCAGTTGATCCCATAAAAATTCTGCGTCTGATGCAGGAAACCCCGGGCTCGCAGATGATTCCGCCGGCTACCCTCACGCTGCCGGTACCAGGCAATATTCCCTATCGGGATGCTCTAAGCGGGCTGCGTGCCACCCTTGAGGCCCTGCGCCTTGAGAAAAGGGAAGACGGGGAGCCTGAACGCGTTGTGCTTGTCGCCTCGCGCTCAAGCCGTAAGCAGACAGGGCAGCCGAGGCCGGATATGAACCGCGCCCGCTCCTTCGCCGTGCGCGGCACCCGCAAAAAAAACGGTGCCGTCTGCTGACACTGTCCACATGGGGATTCTGAGCGCCGCATTCGCTGCATAGCTGCATAGCTGGCCTGACGGAGAACGTATCTATTGCGAGTGTCTGTCTGCCGTACCTCATTTCTTATTGTATTCGAGAATTATGGGCGAACAAAAGCCTGGCATGGACAAAGAAACCTGGCACAAATTTTTCATCGGATGGCTTAGGAAGCCATTTCATTGCTTTTTGCGAGATAAGCGGGTACGAATGAACATCCTCCGGCACGGAGGAACAGTCCTTTTGCACAGCTGCTTTTGTCTGGCCCCCATCCGGCCTCCCACTGTATTAAACACGTATAAGTCAAGGGAATCATCGTGAGAAAAATTTTTGTCTTGCTCCTTGTGCTCTGTCTCACTTGTTGCGCCATTAGCGCTGAGGCCGTCACGTACGGCAAGATAGCCGCCGTAGTCAATGGAAAGCCAATCACCATGTACGATCTGCAGCGTGAGGCCGGCAACGAGATCATCCGTAGCGGTCTCAGCCTGGACAAGCCTGGTGACAAGGCCAGGGTAGATGCGATTCTGCGCCGGACGCTGGACAGCATGATTCTCGACATCCTCTTTGCCCAGGAGGCAGTGCGTCTCAACATCAATATTACTGATGGGGATGTGGATAATGAAATCACACGCATGTACACCAGCCAGGGCATGACCAGGGAGCAGTTCGAGGCCACACTGGCCAAACAGAAGATTAAGCTCTCAGAACTCCGTGAGAACTTCCGCAAGGGCCTGGTGCGTCAGCGCCTCCTTTCCCTTGAGGGGGGGCGTCGCGTTGTCATCCGTCCCGAGGAAATCAAGGCGTATTATGAAAAGAACAAGGCCACCATGTTCAACCGCCAGGGACTGCACATGGCCCTTATTGTCTATCATCCCCAGGCACCGGTCGCACGCATAGCCCGGCATCTGAAGAGCGGTGAAATTTCCTGGCTTGAGGCATCTCGCCGCTATTCCGTCATGCCTGATCGTGACAAGGGCGGGGATACTGGCCCGGTGCAGTGGGACAGACTCAACGAAGAATGGGGAGAACGCCTCAGCTCCATGCAGCCTGGTGACATCACAGAGGTTTTTCAGTACAACTCCCAGCTCAAGGCGCAGGTGCGTCTCTTCCGTCCCAATGGCGACAACTCTCCTCTGCGCATCATGACCCTGGAAGAGGCTACACCCATGATTGACGCTATTTTGCGCGGACCCAAGGCTGAAGCGCGCATCGAGGAATACACAAGGTCTTTGCGAGACAAGGCAGTCATTGATATCCGTATCTGAGCCACATTTTTGGCCGCGTCAACGAGTTTTGCAACTGCAGCGGTGGTATCATGACCGAAAGCATTTCCAGGACTGTTCTGAACGAAAAAATAACTGCCGGCAATGACACTGACAGGCAGAAGGATGTCTCTGTGCAGGATGACGACCAGGGCACCATCCAGTCAGACTGGGAGGTGGAAATACCGCCTGCTTACAAGACTCTTGATGAGCTCGGAGCGGGAATGAGGGCGGCCCGCGAGGCTCAGGGGCTTGGCGTTGAGCAGATAGCTGAGACACTCAAGTTCAGTCCCGACATCGTCCGGGCTATGGAAGACGGCAGCATCGTCACGCTGCGCAGCGCTGTCTACGCCAGGGGCTTTCTGCGTACATATATTGAATTGCTGAAAATTCCTGCGGGCAGCTGTGAGGATGTTCTGCGCTCCCTGGCGCCAGTGCCCGCAATACCCAGGCAGCAGTACTTCCGCCCCGACAAGTCAGCTCGCCCTCCGCGGCGCAGTCCCGTTCTGGGTATTCTTGCCTCCCTGCTCATCGCCGTGGCCGCAGTGTGGTCATTGTGGCATTTCAAGGTTATTGATCTGCTGGTGAGCGATACGAAGCCTACGCAGACTGTTGTGCCCATGCAGACCTACGAGAGGGGGCCTCTGCCCGGCGAAGCTGATGCCAGTACACTCTCCAGAGGCATGCAGGAGCCGGCGCAGAGTCCCAACCTGCCTGATGGCGCGGGCAGTGCAGATTCCGCAGGCAGCCCCATGAAGTTCCTGGCACCGGGCATACCCGATGCCGACCGTGAGCCCCTGCCTGCTCTGGTCACGCCCAATTCCCCCTGGGCGACCCTGCAGGGCAATGCCACGCTTGCCGGACAGGCAGGGCTGGCTACGCCTACGCCCGAGGAGCTGGCTTCCATTAATCCGAATCTGCCGGCTACAATGGATACGCTGCCCGGCGAAGGCAAGCACGATGTCACAATCATCGCTGAAAGCACGTGCTGGATACAGGTGACCATTGATTCCGGACGTCCGGTGCAGCGCACTATGGAACCCGGTGACAGTGTCAGTGTGCCCTTTGATACAAGTCTGGTACTGAGGCTGGGCAACGCTGGCGGCGTGCGCGTATTCTATGACGGCGTCGAGCAGATGGAACACGGGCGCAAGGGACAGGTCCGCACTCTGGTTTTTCCGCTCAAACCGGAGCAATGATTTTTTGCCGTGGAGTGGAGTGATAAAGGCCTGGTACTTTCCAGGGGCTGCTTCAGGGAAGCTGACGTCTGGCTGCGGCTGCTTTTCCGGGATCACGGCGTGCGCACGGTGTTCGCGTTTGGGGGGCTGCATAGCCGTCGCCGTTTTGTGGGCTGTCTGGACGTGCTCAATGAACTGGAATGCCGGGTCAGGACGCGTCGTGACGGCCGCTACGAAGAGCTGCTTGAGGCTGCTCTCACGCGTGGGGCAGGTGCGTTGCGCACTTCGCGTGCGGGACTGGGTATTGCAGTCAATTGTTTGCGCCTCATTGAAGGCGCTGGTGTTCCGGCTGAATCAAGCCGGGACTGCTGGAGGCTGGCCAGGGAACTGCTTGCTCTGCTGGGCTCGGAAGAAGCGCCGAAAGACGTGCTGTTTACATTGTTTTTTCGTCTGAAGTTCCTGGGTCTGCTTGGCTATGCCCCGGATTTCGGGCACTGCGTTGGCTGCCGCTCCCCCCTGGGTGCGGAAGCCTTCTTCTGTGTTGAGGAGGGCGGAGCGTTCTGTCCCGATTGCCGGGCGCGTCGTCGCGGCGTCAGCACCTTTATGCTGTCCCGATCGGCTCTTGACACGCTGGCTGCGGTCCAGCGCGTCTGGCCCCGGGACTGGCCAGGTCTGGCCCTCGCTCCCCGCGACCGCCGCGCCGCAGCCGCCTGTGTGGACGGCATGTTGTTCTATTACGCCGGCCTTGCCTGGGAGCGGGGGCGTTTCGTGCGCTATCGAACGACCAGCTCAAACTAACCTGTCGAGGAGCATATGTATTTTCAAGATGTCATTCTGGCGCTTCAGAGCTATTGGGGCAAACAGGGTTGCGTCATCGAGCAGCCCCTGGGCGTCGAGTGCGGCGCGGGTACCTTCAACCCGCACACCTTTTTGCGCGTGATCGGTCCTGAGCCGTGGAAGGTTGCCTATGTGGAACCGAGTCGCCGTCCTACGGACGGCCGTTACGGCGAAAATCCTAATCGTCTGCAGCGCTATTTTCAGTTCCAGGTCATCCTCAAGCCCAACCCGGCCAACTCGCAGGACCTTTATCTTGGCAGCCTGGCTGCACTGGGCATAGAGACCAGGGCGCACGACATCCGTTTCGTGGAGGACGACTGGGAGTCACCGACACTGGGTGCCGCCGGCCTCGGCTGGGAGGTATGGCTGAACGGCATGGAAGTGAGCCAGTTTACCTATTTCCAGCAGGTGGGCGGGCTGGAGTGTCGTCCTGTGGCTGTGGAGCTGACGTACGGTCTGGAGCGCCTGACCATGTACCTGCAGGGCGTGGATAGTGTCTATGACATCCGCTGGAACGAGCATGTCACGTACGGCGACATCTACCATCAGAACGAAGTCGAGCAGTCGGGCTACAATTTTGACTGTTCCAATGCCGCCATGCTGCTGCGTCACTTTGACGATTATGAGCAGGAATGCCGCGACCTGCTGGAAAAAGGCCTGCCCTGGCCAGCCTATGATCAGTGCATGAAGTGCTCGCACACCTTCAATCTGCTTGACGCCCGCGGTGCCATCTCCATCAGTGAACGTACGGCCTACATTGGCAGGGTGCGCGCCCTGGCCTCGGCCGTGGCCCGCCTGTACGCCGAGCAGCGCAAAGAGATGGGCTATCCCATGCTCGCGAAGTAAGGAGGGGAGCATGTCGACCTTTGTTCTCGAAATAGGCAGTGAAGAGTTGCCCTCCCGCTTTCTGCCCGGCGAGGAAGCCTATCTGGCAGAAAACTTCAGGATGGCACTGGACGAGGCCATGCTCGGCCACGGCGCTGTCAGTGTCTGTACAACGCCGCGCAGGGCCATCGTCATAGTCGAGGGCGTGGCCGCAGCCCAGGAAGAACGCGAAGAAGAGATTCTTGGGCCGCCTGTGCGCGCCGCATGGAAGGACGGCGCACCGACCAGGGCTCTGGAGGGCTTTTGCCGCTCCCAGAACACAGACCCCGGACAGGCCTACGTGACCAGGACAGACAAAGGTGAGTACGTGGCCGTGAAAAAGCGTGTCGGCGGACAGCCTGCTGCCGCTATTCTGGCTCAAGTTTGCGCGGAGCTCATTCCTCATATTCCCTTTGCCAAGCGCATGCGCTGGCAGAGCTTTGATATTGCCTACGCGCGTCCGCTGCAGTGGATCCTTGCGCTGC
>CAZJPT010000024.1:0-2095 GCA_964547835.1 uncultured Desulfovibrio sp. | reverse complement strand
AGAGTGGGACCTGTGTCTTCGGGCAGGCAGACCTGGGGGCATCGCGTGCATGGCCCGGGGCCCTTTGAGGTGCCCGCAGCAGGCGACCTGCTGCCCATTCTTCGCGAGAAGGGCTGCATTGAGCCGGATGGCAGCAAGCGCCGCAGCGTCATTATTGCTGAGGCTGATAAGGCTGTTGTGGCCATCGGCGGCCGTGTCCTGTGGGATGACGCCCTCATGCGCGAGGTGACGGGACTGGTGGAACATCCTGTGAGCCTCCTGGCCGATTTTGACGAAGCCTACCTGGAAGTGCCCCGGGAAGTGCTCATTACCAGCATGCAGACACATCAGAAGAGCTTTGGCGTGGAGGACGCGGAAGGGCGGCTCATGCCGCACTTTGTCACTGTCCTCAACCTGACGCCTGAGGACATGGATGTGGTCAAGCATGGCTGGGAGCGCGTGCTTCGCGCCCGCCTGGAGGACGCCCGCTTTTTCTGGCGCGAGGATCTGAAGGCAGATTTCGAGCAATGGCTGGAAAAGCTCGAACACGTGATCTTCATCAGGGGGCTGGGCACCATGGGTGAGCAGAGCCGCCGCCTGCAGAATCTCTGCGCCTGGCTGGCCCGTAAATGCGCCCCTGACCTGGAGGCAAAGGCAGCCCGTGCCGGCCTGCTGGCAAAGACTGACCTCGTCTCTGGGATGGTGGGCGAATTTGACTCGCTGCAGGGCATTATGGGTGGCATCTATGCGGCCCGCCGGGGCGAGCCGAAGGAAGTTGCGGACGCCATTGCCGAGCAGTACCTGCCTTCAGGCGACAAGCTGCCGGAGACTGTCACCGGTGCGCTGCTGGCCATTGCCGTCAAGGCAGATACCCTGGCAGGCTGCTTTGGCCTCAATCAGGCGCCCACGGGCACAGCTGATCCTCAGGGCCTGCGCCGCTGCGCCATTGGTATTATCCGCGTGCTGCTCAAGCATGGTTTTGCTGTTGATCCTCGCGAGCTCTTCGCTCAGGCTCTCATGGGCTATGGAGAACGCGACTGGAAAGTGGCGCCGAGCATGTGCGTCGACAACCTCATGACTTTCTTCCAGGGGCGTCTGCGCAATCACTATCAGGGGCAGGGCGTGACTACCGTTCTGGTGGATGCCGCCATAGGCGCAGGCTGCAGCAACGTGAAGGGTGTGGAGGCGCGTCTGAACGCCCTGATCGATTTTGCAAACAGCCCCGACTACACGAGCTCTGTGCAGACCTTCAAGCGCGTGGCCAATATTGTGGCCAGGCAGCAGGCCGAGGGCGTGATGATTCCTGCTGTCTGGCGCAAATCGCTGCTTGTTGAAGAAGCCGAAAAGAACCTGGACGCAGTGCTGGAAGAGGCTCTGCCCACGCTGGATCATCTGTGGAACGATGCTGACTACCGGGGAATTCTGGTTCGTCTGGGCGAGTTGCGCCCGGTAGTGGACAACTTCTTTGATCATGTGATGGTGGCCTGCGAGGACGAAGCCCTGCGTGCCAACCGTCTGGCTATGCTCAAGGCCATGCTGTCTCGTTTCGCGCTGATCGCTGATTTCGCAGCTCTGCAGGTCTAGATTTTGTTTCCGCAGCCGTGGCGGAAAAAACATACTTTCCGCCACGGACGAAAAATTTCTTGACAGCCTGGAAGCAAGGGGATATCACACTTCTCTTGCAAGAAAGGAGTGACAAACAGCTTTTGCCGCTCAATCTGGAGGATAATCGTGGCCAACCATAAGTCCGCTCTCAAGCGTCATCGTCAGAGTCTTGTTCAGGCTGGCAGAAATCGTTCCGCCCGAACCAGAGCCCGCAATGCCGTTAAGGCTGTGCGCGCCGCTGTCGCCAGCAATGACAAGTCCGCTGCCAGCGCTGCTCTCAGCAAGGCCGCCTCTGTGCTGGCCAAAGCTGCAGGGAAGGGTGCCATTCACCGCCGTCAGGCTTCCCGCAAGATCTCCCGCCTGGCCCGCGCTGTGAACGCTCTCACGCCGCAGAATAATTTATAGTAAATCTTTTTTTGACTCTTTTTTCAAAAGAGAATAGATTTCTTGTTTGTAAGTGGGCTCGTAGCTCAGTTGGATAGAGCAACAGGCTACGAACCTGTGTGTCGGG
>CAZJPT010000023.1:0-14114 GCA_964547835.1 uncultured Desulfovibrio sp. | reverse complement strand
CCGGAAACTTCCATCCATTCAAGCTGGGCCAGGCGATAGTCCAGTTCCTTTTTTATGTAGCCTATCTGCGCCTTGACCATCTTCTCCTGAGCTGTAGCCACATCGGGCAGGGAGTCGAGGCCGTTTTCAAAACCAATGCGCGCTTCATCGTACTGCATCTGGCAGGTCTTGTACGTGTTGGCGGCAAGCTTGAGATTCGTCAGCGCCAGGTCCACCTTCTGCTCGGCCTCTATCCATTTGTTCTGGTAGTCAAAGCGCTTCTGTGCCAGCGTATGGAAGGCCTGGGCCTTGGACATGCGCGCCGACTGCACGTCGCGGTAACGGCGTCCCCAATCAAGCAGCGTGAAGTCAAAGGTGAAGTGGAAGTACTGGTCGGGCGTGCCGCTGTCGGGCTGTGACTGGCCGCGGGGCGGGCTCATGTTAACGGCGAAGGACATATTTGGCATATACGTCGCCCAGGCCACCATAATATTGTAGTCGGCCAGCTTGATCTGCGTGCGCAGCAGCAGATTGTCTTCGGACTCGTTCCAGCGCTCGTCCCAGCGCAGCTTCTTGCCGTCAAAGTCCTTGAGGATGTCGTTCGCATTATCTACGTCCACGACAAAGGCCTGGTGCGGGTCGACACCGGCCAGGATCTTGAGGCTGGTGCGCTGTATGATCTCTTCCATTTCGGCCTTCTCGAGATCCAGCTCAGCCTCGCGCTCACGCTGCTGAGCCAGACTCACGGCCGAACCCTGATTGCCTTCCACAGCCTCTACCTGCTGCCAGTACTCGGTCACCTCCCTGGCCAGGGGAACCAGGGAACGCATGGCATCAAGGATGTGCTGCTGCGCCTGCAGGGTCAGATAGGCCTCTGCAATTCTGCCTATGGCCTCAGCAACGGCCTTGCGGTGCGTAGATATGGCAATGCCCACAAGCATTGTCTGGGCCTTGATCTCAAAATGCGTGGCCAGCGGGTTGGGGAACGGTGCGTAAAAGCCCACCTCAAACTGGGTACGTCCATAATCGCCGCTCACGTCACTGGCGCCGGAGTTGAACATGGTGAGGTTCTGCGACACCGTCAGGGTCACGTGCGGCTCGGGCAGATACTTCCAGGCCGAGGATGTGCGCTGCAGGCGGTTGATTTCTATATCTACAGCGCTTTGTACCAGCGCAGGTGACTGCTGAATGGTCAGATAGACACAGTCCTCAAAGCCAAATTTCTTGCCCGGGCTGTAGAGTGACGGCACTGCGGCAGCGTATTTTTCCTTGTTCTCGATGGGTATGCCCGGAGCCTCGTCCAGCCAGTGTTTGGCCGGCAGCTCGGGCGAACTCACGCCGGCCTTGTTGGAGGAACAGCCGGTACAGATCATGAGCAAGACGACGAGCAGAACCAGAACACTGACCGGCAGCGCGCGCAGCGTCTGCAGAACTTTTGTCATTACGCCCCCTGTAATGTACTACCTGAACTTGAGAGCTGTCCGTCTCCGCCCTGGGCAAGCTCATTGAATTCAATGTGATTGATGGCCAGAAGACAGGCTCCGGCCGCATCGGTCACCTGCGCGTCATAGCGCAGTACCCTGTCCTGATCCCAGCGGCGACGTACACTGACTGTGAAGGGAGGCTGCGCAGCAGATCCAAAGCGCACAAAACCGACAAATCCGGGAAACAGGTCACACTGTGTACGGGGAGTGTCTGCGGCTCTGGCTGCATCTACGGCCTGTAATACGCCCGCAAATGCAGACGTGTGCCTGGTTGTGCCGTCATCAAGGTGTGCCAGGTGACCGTAAGGCAAAATATTATAGCCGTGCACTGCCCTGAATGCAACAAACACGCTTTCCCGCAAAACAGCGGAAAAGCCATGCCTCCCGACGATCTGCGCATCTTCCAGCCAGCGTGCCTGCGCACCAATGCCCGCAGCCTCGTACCAGGCGTCGAGATCCACGGCCTGTCCCTGTCCCGGAACGTCCGGCACCCACAAGGGGGCGGTGCCTGGATCGCGACCAGCCAGGAGCACAACACTTTCGCCCATGGACACATGGCGCGACGAACTGCGGCCGCCACGTGTCATCTCCCGCAAAAACGGCCGCACGCGGCACATGCGCGTCATGACCCTGTCGTGTGCAAGCCAGGGTCTGATGTCAGCGACAAGGCGCATTTCGCGCACCACACCCCTGCGTACCAGACACTGTCCCATGGGGCGGATATCCACAAAACCCGTAGCCGCAAGTCCCGGGGAGGCCAGCAGGGATGTCTGGCGCTGCGCCTCCAGGAGCAGAGCCAGGGGCAGCACACGCCAGCCATCTGCGTCGGCAGGCAGTGCCTCAAGGCCAGGGCAGACTTCCGGAGAAAACTGGGCATTCCATTCCGTGCAGGGAGTGCGCCGTGACATGCTGGGGGCTCGTTCGGGAAAGACCAGAGGTGACGCCATGGCGTCGTCCAGCATGGGCTGCACCAGTAACTGCGCCTTCTCATCCGGACACCAGCGTACCAGGCCATGCGAGCCTTCTCGCAGCTCGCGCAGCAGCAGATCTCCGAGCTGCGTCCGGCCAGCCGGCGTGTCCGCACAGCCTGCCCGCTCAAAAAGTATGGCCAGCGCGTCCTGCCCCGCAAGAGCAAGGCATGCGGCAAGCTGCCCGCGGCTTTCCGGAGGGCCTGCAAAAACAACCTTGTCGCAGCGCACTTTGTCCTCAAGCAGCAGCCGTCTTATGGCCGCGTCATCAAAACCGCCCTGCCAGAGAAACAAATCGCATGGCGCAGTCCCCGCAGTAAAAGCCTGCCAGGAAATGTCGGCGCTGCCCCCCATGGAGCATACCGCAGCACGCGTCTGTTCAAGTCCCCTGTCCAGAGCAAAACGCGTGCCCGTAGCCGCAAGGCAGCGTACAAGCTGCGCGCACAGGGCATCATCTTCTCCGCGCACGGCACAGGTGCGGATGGCAGGTGCCTGCCGCGCCGGATGCTGAGGACGCTCTTCGGGCAGCTCGTCTGTGCCTGCATCAGCCGCAGCCATGACCATAAAGGCACGCTGCACGTCTGTTCCCAGTGGCTGGTAGGCGCTGCGATCCTCTTCCTCAACGCTGTCCGGACTAAAGGCGCGCTCGAGATCCGCTATGGTGGCAACACTGAGCAGCCTCTCAAAGGGCACGTCCACGCCCAGCGCCTTTGTGGCCTCCCCGATCAGTGACGGAAAGCTGCTCGAGCGCAGACGCAGATCAAAACGCAGATCCATAGAGCCGCGCAGCTCCTCCACGGGTCTGCCACAGGCTGCAGCAAGCAGGCCGCGCAGAACGGGATTGCCCGTGACTTCACTCTCGGTATCAGTCTCAATGGCAACTCCGGTCTCCTTGAATGGCGGCCGTGGCGGCAGGGGAGGCAGCGGCTGCACGCTGGCGGCCACCTGCCTGATGACACCGTGCTCGAGATGTCCCAGCGCGTAAAGACGCGCCAGGACTTGTCGCATGGCATCGCGCTCACGGGTCCGCGAATCACAGGCAAGACAGAACGAGCCCGGGCGAACGGCCTCGGTCATGCCACACAGGGTGTCTGACGGCCCCAGCTCCAGAAAATGACGCGCGCCATAATTATCAGCCAGGGCATTGACGGTCTGCACCCAGTTCACGGTATTCTCATCAAGATCCATGATGGATGTGCAGATGCCGACCTGATCACGCGGGTATTCCCGGGCCGTGACACAACTCAGCATGGGCATGTCCGCTCCGTGCATATCGAACATCATAAGGCGCTGCCAGCTCATGTCACGCAGCACGCGCATGTTCGGATGATGGAAGGCCATGGCGATATTGAGGATGACGGCTGGCACACGACGTTTTCGCAGATGCCTCCGGGCCTTTTGCAGAACGTCCCTGGAACCGGAGAGAATGAACTGTGTCGGCGTATTGTAATTTGAGACGTGCAGGCCCGGGCACTGGTCAAGCACAGCCTTCACTTCATCAAGGCTGCCATAAACGCCCATCATGCCTGTATCGCGGCGCGAACGCGCCTCCATCTCGGCCACCTGGCGCGAGCGTGTCTCCAGAATGTACCAGCAGGTCTCGGGGCTGTAGACGCCGGCCAGACACAGGGCAATGAGCTCGCCAAGGGAATGGCCGCAGATCACAGCAGGTTTGAGGCCCCTGGCCAGGAGCAGACTGTACTGGGCGTACTCAAGCAAAAAAAGATAGGGCTGCACCCACTGCGTAAGCCCAATGGTTTCCACATCCGGCTCGTCCATAAGCGCCAGCACATCCCAGTTGGCGCAGGCGGCGATTCTGTCCATGGCCTGCCTTGCCTCTGGAAAATATTCGTAGAGGTCGCGCCCCATGCCGGGCCATACGGACCCCTGACCGCAGCAGGTTACAGCCAGAGGAGGCACTGCGCTGCCAGCACGCTGCAGCCAGATCTCACGTTCGTCAAGGGCGGCGAGCTCTTCCTGTGACGGTGTGGCAGTCAGGGGCAGATGCTGCTCCCAGTCCGGACACGTACTCCCCATGCGCCAGTGTGCTCCCGGCAGCGTGAAGCTGACGCAGCAGACCTGATCCACTGTCACGACGTCACACACTCCGTCCTGCACAAATTCTGACGTCCTTATGTTGTCCATTGCCGCCCCTCCTCTCAGACCTGCTGCAGCGTTACAGCGCAGCCATCACGATGACGGCATCCCGGACAGGGACACCGGCCCGGCTCATGTCAGAGCAGCTGCTCCCAGAAATTGAGCCGTGTATTCTGAACCCCGGAAACATGAATTTTCACGAAAAGGACACACAGGCAAGCCGGACTCGCTGTCGAAGCGGGAATTTTCCGGAATGTCCAAGTTTTCGCTTATTTCACCGATACAGAGGCAATCTACTCTCCCTTACTACTCCTGATCAAGCCACAGCTCCTTTGTCTGTCTCACACCTTTCTTCCTTCGTTGTCAGCCGTTGTACTGTCTTCTAATACATTGTTATTGTTAGAGGAGATCTCAAAACTCTGGATACACCATCTTAACACATTGCTTTTATGTACAGTCTTGTGCGTTTTGAGACGTCCTCTTAATACTTCCTGCAAATGCCAGACGCCTGCCAGGGAGGCATTTCTGCTACCGCCTCAACTGCAGAAAACCTCACTCGTCGTCAGCCCGGGATAGCACCTGCGCTGATTGACAAGTCTCCTCATTGCTGGAAGAACGTTGTGCCGGATGACAGTGGTACACACGCAGTGACACGATGATAACACTTCATTGCTGGCAGCATTCCTGCACCGTGGCTGAAACAAGGTATTTCCTGCCGGCTTCACGAGGCAGTTTTCTCGTCTTCGTCCGTTTTCCCGAGCCGAAAACGGAACGTATATTCTATTGCAAACTGACATGTATTAGTCTATAGGAAAAAAGATTTTTTATTCAATCGTCCTCATCTCTCTGCAGCCTGATGAAGCGCAGAGTCGAGTTTCAGGTGGCGGTCCTGCCCCTTAATTTTAAGGAATACTGATGAACAGCACTTCCCACACCAATGAAAACACGACCCCTTCGACACAGGGCGAAGTCAAAACCGTCTCCAAGGCCCGCTCCAAACTGGCTTTTGACAGACTTGTCGCCCTTGGCGAAAAAATCGGCATGAAAAACCCGCTCTTTTTGAACGCTGACCGTGCCGCCAAAGCTACGATCCACATCAATGGCAAGGACTACATCAATTTCTCCACCTACGACTACCTGGACATCAACACGCATCCGGAAATAACGGCGGCTGTCACCAGGGCTGCCGAGCTCTATGGCACCTCTGCCGGCGCAAGCCGTCTGGTAGGCGGGGAACGGTCACTGCACAGAATGCTTGAGAACGCCATTTCCGAATTTCTCGGCACAGAGGACACCATCATCTACGTGAGCGGTCATGCCACCAATGTGTCCACTATCGGTTTCCTGTTCGGCTCCCGCGATCTCATTCTCTACGACTATCTTGCGCACAATTCGCTGACCCAGGGTGCGCGTCTTTCCGGTGCCACCCGTTTCGCGTACGCCCACAATGACTGCGACGATCTTGAGCGCCTGCTCAGCGCCAAACGCGCCGACTACAAGCGTGCCGTCATCGTGACCGAGGGACTGTTCAGCATGGATGGCAATATCCCTGACATTCCGCGGCTTGTGGAGCTCAAGAAAAAATATGACTGCATGCTCATGGTAGACGAGGCTCACAGCTTTGGCACCATCGGCGAGCATGGAGGCGGCATCCGCGAATATTTCAATCTGCAGCCCGACGACGTTGACCTGTGGATGAGCACCCTGTCCAAAACCCTGTGCGGCTGCGGCGGCTACATCTCAGGCAAGAAGGACATGATTGAGCATCTCAAGCATGGTTCTCCAGGCTTTGTTTTCAGTGTTGGTCTGTCTCCAGTCCTGGCTGCGGCCAGCTACACGGCTCTGCAGATTCTCAAGCGAGAGCCCGAGCGTGTTAAAAAGCTGCAGCATATTTCCCAGTACTTCCTCTCCTATGCCAGGGAAAAGGGCCTGAACACCGGCGAATCCCAGGGCTACTGTATTGTGCCCATCATTACAGGCGAATCGATGTTCACAGGTTTCGTGGCCATGCAGCTGTTCAGGCGCGGCATCTACGTTATGCCGATTTCCTTCCCTGCAGTGAAGGAAGGCGAAGCCCGCCTGCGCTTCTTCCTCTCCGCCGCGCAGACTGAGGAAAACGTGCGCAAAACCATTGACGCACTGATTGAGGAACTTCCCAAGGCCAGGAAAATCATAGAGGAACGCAGCGTCGAACACCCGGAAATCAATGCTTTTTAGACTGGGCTGTCTGCGGAACATGATGGTATCCTGGAATAAGGAGCAGCGCTCTTGAGCAAATGCCAGGTATCCCTGTGTCTCTCCCTGGACGTCGAGGAGGAGGGACTGTTCATTGGCTCCTACGGCGTCACTTCCACGCCGGTTGACAATCTCGCGCATCTGCATCGACTGCGCCCCCTCTGTGAGATGGGGGTGCGGCCGACGCTTTTCTGCGCCTGGCCGGTATTGCAGGATGACACGGCCTGGAGCCACATCGCCAGCATGGCCGAGCGCTATCCGCTGGAGGTAGGCTGCCACCTGCACCACTGGAACACGCCGCCCCTGAGCGTTGACGCAGCGTCCTGTGTGCATCGCGTCCCCTCGGCGCTGGTCAATGACGACATTTTCGCAGCCAAACTCGATACAGTCTTGGAACAGGCCCGTCTGCGCACAGGCAGCCGCCCCACCTCCTTCCGTATGGGACGCTGGGACCTGCACGTCCGTCACTGGCGGCTCCTGGCCCGGGCCGGCATTCTGGCCGATGCCTCAGTGCGGCCGCTGCACGCCGGCAATGCGTCAAATCTGGGACCTGATCACTTTGACGCCCCGCAAACCACACCCTATCTCGTGCGCACTGAGCATGGCGTCATTTTTGAGGCGCCGCTGACAGTGACCTCCCTGCTGCCCCCGCTCACTGCCATGGTGCGCTCCACGGGAAGCACAGGACTGAAAGCCTCCTTGCAGCACTGGGGGGCACTGGCCCTGCTGCCCGTCTACCATCCGCTCTGGGCCATGAAGGCCATCACCTCCCTGAGCATCTCCAGGGGCTGTTCATGCATCATGCTCACCTGGCACTCTTCCGAGATGATGCCTGGCGGAAATCCCCGCCTTCCGGACGAGGCCTCGATAGACCTGTTCATGCGCAAATGTGCCGCCTGGCTGACATGGCTTCAGGATAAATACGCGGTGACCTGTGTCACCCTGGACGAAATGCGACGTCATTACCAGCCGCGCTGCCGTGTCCTGTCCGTCCCTGACTGTGACTGGACCACTCCCCCGACGCCTGCGGCCTGATTCAGCCCCGGCACTGACGAAAGGAATTCGCATGGCTGAACAATCCACATCTGCCGGCAGGGCAGCAAGCCCCAGGGTGGCTGTCATCCTGCTGTGGTACCCCCTCTTTACCCAGCCGTTTATTTTCCGTGACGTGATGGCGCTTAAGGCGCGCCTGCCCGTGGAAGTTCACACCCTCTACGGTGTCAACACGCGCCTGTGCTCCCAGGAAATGCTGCGCGAGAAGGATGCATGCGAGCGGCTCGGCACACGCGCTGTTCTGCGCGTGCTGGGCTCGAACATAAAGCTGCTTTTTACACGGCCGCGTCTCTACCTCAGTCTTTTCAGGGACGCTGTCTGCCGGTCCTGGGGAAGCTTCGAGATTCTCGGCGAAAACCTCTGGGCCTTTCTGTGCGGCGTGCATCTTGCGCCCATTCTCAAGCGCCGCGGTATCGACTGCCTCTACGCCCCGTGGCCTCGCGGTACAGCCACGGCAGCCCGCACAGTGCGAAAATTGACGGGCATTCCCTATGTGGTCACTGTGCGCGCCAACAACCTGCTTCCTGCTGACGCCGACCTCGTGGACAAGATGCGCGACGCCGCGCTGGTGCGCACCAACAACAAGGCCGATAAAAAGCGTATCCTGGCTCTTGCGCCCGAAACAAAAGTGGAAGTCATCTACAACTGTCTGACCCTGCACGCAGACAGGGCAGCCCCTGTGCCCATGAGCGCGCCTGTGCGCCTGCTGGCCGCAGGCCGCTTTGACGTAACCAAGGGATTTGACGTGCTCATCAAGGCTCTGGCCCTGCTCAAACAGCGTGGTATCGCGTGCCGTCTGACACTGGTGGGCGGCGGCGGCAAAATCATGGGACTTGGCAGCATGGACAGCAGCTTACATCAGCTGTGCCATGATCTGGACCTGGAAAACGATGTGTCCTTTCCGGGCCTGCTCTCGCACGACGCCTTTCCGGACATCCTGTGTTCCCACGACATCTTCGCAGCTCCCTGCGTCGTGGCTAGCGACGGACAGTGCGACGGCATTCCCAACACCCTCATTGAAGCCATGAGTTTCGGGCTGCCCGTTGTGGCCAGTGATGTCAACGCCATTCCGGAAATCGTACATAACCGCGAGACCGGCCTGCTGGTGCCGCAGCGCGACCCGGCAGCTCTGGCTGACGCCGTGGCTGCTCTGGTGGCCGATCCGGACACTGCCAGAAGATATGGCGCCGCTGCTGCTGCCCTGGCCAGCACCCTTTTCGCTCCCGAACAAAACGGTGCTCTTCTGACCTCACTGTTCATCCGTCAGTTCGGACATGGAGACTAAGACATGTGTGGCATCGCTGGAATAGTCCCCATGGATCCGACCCGGGGTCTGGACGCTGAAGCTGAAAGCCTGGTGCGGCGTATGACGGACCGCATGGCGTACAGGGGGCCCAATGGCAGCGGCACGGCACTTCTGAACGGCGCCTGCCTGGGACACAGACGCCTGTCCATCATTGACCTTGCCGGCGGCGCACAGCCCATGTGGGATCACACGGGCTCGCTGTGCATTGTTTTCAACGGTGAAATTTACAACTTTCCAGAGCTGCGTCAGGAGCTGGAGATGGACGGCGCTATCTTTGTCACGCGCTCGGACACGGAGGTCATCCTTGAGGCCTACCGGCGCTGGGGAACAGCGTGCCTTGACAGACTGGACGGCATGTTTGCCTTCGCCCTCTGGGATGCGCCGGCGCGCCGGCTTTTTGGCGCCAGGGACCGCTTCGGCAAAAAACCATTTTTCTACACCATACAAAAAGGCTTCTTCCACTTCGCGTCCGAGCTCTCGTGTCTGCGGGAGCTGCCCGGACTGTCCTTCACCCTGGACGAGCACGCCCTCATGCGCTACCTGGCCTATCAGTACGTGCCCTGTCCGGACACCATGTTCAAAGAAGCGCTGCAGCTGCCCCCGGCCAGCGGCTTTGTGCTGGAAAAAGGCAGTTTTTCAATTTTCCGCTACTGGGAGCTGCCCCTCAGCGAAAGCGTCCCCACAGACGAGACCGAGGCCTGCGAGGAGCTCAACCGGCTCATGCGCGCAGCCGTGCGCCGGCGCTTGATCAGTGACGTGCCGCTGGGCGTCTTTCTGTCCGGCGGTATTGACTCGAGCATAGTCACAGGCCTCATGGCCGATATTTCGGACACACCGGTCCGCTCCTTTTCCATAGGCTTTCAGGAAGCCAGCTATGACGAGAGCCGCTACGCCCATATAGTGGCCGACGCCTTTTCCACCAAACACGAGGAACAGATACTGCACGCCGCAGAATGCGCCGATCTGCTCCCCAGAGTGGTTAGCGACATGGACGTCCCCATGGCGGACGCCTCGGCAGCGCCCCAGTACCTGCTGGCCAGAATGACGCGGAAGCACGTGACAGTGGCCCTGGGCGGCGACGGCTCGGACGAGCTGTGGTGCGGCTACGAGCACTATATCGGATTCGACATTGCCAGCCGCTACAATCGTCTGCCGGCTCTGCTGCGACGCGGCGTACTGGAGCCCGTCTGCCGGCACCTGCCTGCCTCGTCGGGCTATGTGAACCTCCGTCTGGCAACGACGACCTTCCTGCGTGCAGCCCGCCAGCCGGACTGGCTGCGCATCCAGTCCATGCTCACTGCCTGCTCCCCGGAAATGCAGCGCTCGCTGCTCCATGCGCCGTCTGATCCATCGTTTCTGAACATCGAGCGCCTCTACGCGCCCAGTCGGGCTGCCTATGACAGCCAGCCCGATGCCCCGCCGCTGCACAGGGCATGCAACGCCTATGTGAACGGCTTTCTGCTGGACGACATTCTTGTCAAGGTGGACCGCTGCTCCATGCTCAATTCCCTGGAAGTGCGTGCTCCCTTCCTGGACCGTGCCGTAGCCGAGTTTACGGCCCGCCTGCCTGCATCCTTCAAGCTGCACGGATTCAAGCGCAAATATCTGCTTAAAAAAGCGTTTTCCAGCCTTCTGCCCGGACAGATCCTGCATCGCAACAAACGCGGCTTCCAGATTCCTGTGGCCGACTGGCTGCGCGGTCGCATGCGTCCGCTCATGGAGGATTTGCTCGGACCAGACAGCTTAAACGCCCACGGCTGCTTCAACCCGGATGCGGTGCGCCTCCTCATGGATGACCATATCAGCGGCAGGCGCGATTTGCGCGTGCCTCTGTGGACCCTCATGGTTTTTCAGTTATGGTGGCGCAAAAACGCCGCACTGTAACATGTTGCCTGCTGTCCTGCCGCGCCCTGAGCGCGGCTTTTTTCTGCCGGCGTCTTGAAAAAGGACGGACCGGGCTTATATTCCATACATGCGCGGGAAATACCCGGCTTCTGACGCGCTTTTTTTCGATCAAGAGGAATCCATGACCAGTCAACTCAAGACGCTTTTCCTTCTCGCACTGCTCTCGGGCATCATCATCGTTATTGGCGGCATGCTTGGCGGCCAGACGGGCATCATCATTGCCTTTGCTCTTGCCATGTTCATGAACGTGGGCAGCTACTGGTACTCCGACTCGCTGGTGCTGAAAATGTATCGCGCCAGGGAGCTGGCCTATGAGGAAGCGCCCATGCTCCATCAGATGGTCGAAGAGCTGTCACGCAACGCCAGCATTCCCAAACCCAGGGTCTGTATCGTGCCGGAGCAGGCGCCCAATGCCTTTGCCACCGGCCGCAATCCCGAACATGCTGTTGTGGCAGTCACCGAAGGCATCCTGAAGGTGCTCACACCCCGCGAGCTGCGTGGCGTGCTGGCCCATGAAATCGCCCATATTGCCCACAGGGACATTCTCATACAGTCTGTAGCAGCTGTTATGGGAAGCACCATAGTCATGCTCGCCAACATGGTGCAGTTCGCCAGTCTCTTTGGCGGCGCCCAGAACGAGGATGGTGAGCGCACCAGTCCCCTGGCAGGTCTTCTACTGGCCATTCTCGCGCCCATCGCAGCCTCGCTTATCCAGATGGCCATCTCCCGCTCACGCGAATACCTGGCAGACGCCGGTGGCGCCAGCTACTCAAGAGATCCCCTGGCCCTGGCCGATGCCCTCAACAAGCTGCAAATGGCCGCAACGCAGGTTCCCATGCGCAATGGCAATCCCACCACTGCGGAAATGTTTATCGTGACCCCGCTCTTTTCCGGCGGCATGGCCAGGCTCTTCAGCACGCATCCGTCTACTGAGGACCGCGTTGCACGTCTTGTGCAGATTGCCCGCCAAAATAATCAGACAGTGCGGACAGCGGCCGCGGCTGAAAACTCCTTCGGCGCTGCCTCCGGGACTTCCGGGAAGAACTCCCGCGGCGACGGACATCATTTCGGAGATCTGTGATGCCCTTGTCACGTTCCGCCCTGACGCTCCGGGCCGTGCCGGCCATGTGCGTCGCTGTGCTGACGCTCTTGAGCGGCTGCGCAGCCAAGGAACCTGAACATGCAGATACGACGCCGCAGGTATCCTCCGCAGCATGCCCAAGACTCTACACCTGGGCGCCGGGGTTTCTTGTGGTCAATGTGGCCGCTGGTTCAGAGGTGACGCTCAACCCTGCAGTACGTGACTTTCCTGTTTTCTGCTCGCCGGCCGAGGCCGACAGGCAGCTGGTGACCCTGGTCAGCGCCGGCCTTTTGCCACGCGGAGACTGGGTCATTTACGAACTTGACGGCGGCATCGAACTGGCCAGACAGCCTGCCCCTGGCAGGCTTCTCCTGAACAGGCCGGCCAGGCTCGCCTCCTGGCTCTCTGATCGCGAGCTGAGCGCTCGGGCCGTTTCGGCCTGTGCGAACAAAAATGCAACAAGCGATGCTGGCACAGGCAACACAGAGCCATGAGGAAGCAAAGACAGCAACTGCCATGTATCCAGCCTGAAAAAAAATGGTCGACGCCTTGCAATCTGCACATTGATGCTTAGTTATTCCAGGTAGCAAGGCATACCTGAACAAGGGGCGCTGCTCTTCCATCGAGCGGGCCCCTGCTTTTTGCAAATTACAGTACGCGTGGGGACGCAGCACGTCCCCGGAGGTTTTTGGATATGGCTGACGCTGAAGGCAGACAACCTCGCGAGTTTCGGGCCGAAGTTCGCAAGGTTCTTCAAATTCTTACCAACTCCCTGTACACAAACAAGGAAATCTTCCTGCGCGAGCTGGTCTCCAACGCGTCTGACGCGCTGGACAAGCTGCGTTTCCGCCAGAGCAGCGGCGAGGTACCTGCGGAAAACTCCCTGCCTCTGGAAATTCGCGTCACAACAGATCAGGAAAACAATAAACTCATCATCAGCGATACTGGTATCGGCATGACTGAGGAGGAGCTGGCTGACAACCTGGGCATTATTGCCCGCTCTGGTTCCGAGTCCTTCCTGTCCGAGCTGGCCGCGCACAGTGCCGAGGCCGGCAAAACGGACCAGCCTGCTGATGCCAGCCAGATCATCGGCCGCTTCGGCGTGGGCTTCTATTCCGTCTTCATGGTGGCCAGCAAGGTGGAAGTTTACTCCAGACCTGCCTTTGGGGACAGTCACCTGCATGTCTGGGAAAGCGACGGCCTTGGCACCTACACGGTCAGTGAGTCCGACAATGAAAAGCCCAGGCGCGGCACCCGCATTGTCATACACCTCAAGGAAGACGCCAGCGAATACAGTGATGCGTTCCGTGTAAACGTTGCCATCAAAAAACATTCCGGCTTCGTGCCCTTCCCGGTGTACGTAAACGACGAGAAGGTCAACACCCAGCCTGCCCTCTGGCGCGAACCGAAGAGCTCTGTCACTGCCGAGCAGTACAAGGAATTCTACAAGTCCTTCGCTTTTGACAGCAAGGATCCCATAGACTGGCTGCACATCAACGTCGATTCTCCCGTGCAGTTTCAGGCTCTGCTGTACATCCCCGACATCAAGCAGGAATTCCGCGTCAGGGAGGAGGATCTGTACGGGCTTGATCTGTACAGCCGCCGCGTCCTCATCCAGCACAAGAACAAGGATCTCATCCCTGTGCACCTGGGCTTTCTCACGGGCGTTGTGGACACCGAGGATCTTCCCCTCAACATCTCGCGCGAGACCCTGCAGGAGAACCACGTTCTGCGTAAAATCAGGCAGGTCATTGTCAAACAGACCTTAACTCACCTTGAGAAGATGGCTGAAGGTGAACCCGAAAAATATCTGACGTTCTGGAACAATCACGGCACCTTCATCAAATTCGGTCTGCAGGACGACTACGCCAACCGCGAGCGTCTCCTCTCTCTGGTCCGCTTTAACTCCTCGTCCATGGACAAGGCTGACGAACTCACCAGCCTTGATGACTACATGGGGCGCGCCGCGGAGGGCCAGAAGACTTTCTGGTTCTTAAGCGCTCCCA
>CAZJPT010000022.1:1555-14242 GCA_964547835.1 uncultured Desulfovibrio sp. | reverse complement strand
CGGATGAGCCGTCTTGATCATGCTTGCGAAATTTTCGTCAGGGGAGGATATTGCAACGAATTGGGAAGTCTTTAGTATATTATTTCTCCCGGTCCATCAGGCCCATCAGACGTTTGGCCTCGGCTACGCACTCGACGGCGTCCACACTGTAGGCGTCCGCGCCGATGGATTCAGCAAAGGCGCGTGTGACCGCGGCTCCGCCTACCATGACGCGCACAGGCAGCCCCCGCTCACGCACGGCCTTGATGGTGTCTTCCATGCGCACCATGGTCGTGGTCATAAGGGCAGAGAGCCCGATTAGGCCTGCCTTGTGTTTTTCGGCCAGTTTTATGATTTTCTGCCAGGGCACATCCTTGCCTGCATCCACCGCATTGAAGCCGTGGTTGGAGAGCATGAGGCCTACGATATTCTTGCCGATGTCGTGCACGTCGCCTTCCACTGTGGCCAGCACCACGGTCGGGCGCTGCTCAGTGCTGTCCCGCTCGAGCATGGGCTTCAGATAGGCAAAGCCCTTCTGCATGGTTTCCGCAGAGCGGATGAGCTGCGGCAAAAAGTACACCTTTTTCTCGTAAAGACTGCCCACTTCGTTGATGGCCGGGATCATCTGCTTGTTGACCACGTCAAAAGGCTCTGTCCCCAGGTCCAGCTGCTCCTTAATAAGCGGGATCACGCGCTCGCGATCCCCCTTGAGCACAGCCTGACCGGGATCCATGGCCGGTCCCTTGCCGGGACGGGCACCCGCAGATGCGGCCGTGCTGCCGGCAGCCGGAGCCTGCGCCGGGGTCCAGTCGTGATAGCCCTCAATGAAGCGCTCCCCGTTATCATCATGCGCGAGCAGCAGATCGGCAGCGGCCACGGCCTCCCGGATACGCACGCTGGACGGGTTGGCGATACACGAGCACAGGCCGGCACCTGCGCCCATGGCAAGAAAGGCTGCGTTGATAAGCTCGCGTGCCGGCAGTCCGAAAGACAGATTGGAGAGGCCTATGGTAGTGGCAAAGCCGTTCTCGCGACACCACGCCAGCAGCTTCAGGCACTCCACGGCGCCTTCGGCCCTGGATGACACTGCCAGTGCCAGAATATCTACCATCATGAGGCGACGGCTCACACCCATGGCCTCGGCCTCGCGCACCAGCTCCTCCAGAATGGCGATGCGCTCTGTGGCCTTGACGGGCAGTTTGGCGTCACGCATGGGCAGCAGAATGAAGGGCGAGCCAAAGTCACGGCAGGCCGCGCCAAGGCGGCGTATGCGGTCGCTGTGCCCGTTGATGGAATTGACCAGGAAGGATGCCGGACACCAGGGCAGGGTCGCGACAATGGCGTCGTCGTCCGAGGAGTCAAGAGAAAGGGGCAGCGTATGTGCGGCCGTGAGCTCGCACACAAGCCGTGGCAGCATGCTTTTCTGATCCACGCCGTGAGCGCCGATGTTAACGTCAAGGACGCGGGCACCCATGGCCGCCTGGCTTTCTGCAAAGGCCAGAGCCGTGGTAAAATCGTTGTTCTGCAACTCTGCCGTAAGCTGCTTTTTACCTGTGGGATTGATACGCTCGCCGATGAGCACAAAGGGCTCGGCATGGCTGATGCGCACCAGTTCCTGGCGGCTGGTAAGGGTTATGCCACTGTGCTTTGTCAGCGGCACGCGCCGCGATGTGTCGAGTTCGCGTCCATCCAGGGCACGCTTGAGCGCTGCGATGTGCTCAGGCGTGGTGCCGCAGCAGCCGCCAAGGCAGCGTGCCCCCATGTCGGCAAATGCGGCCGTTAATCCAGCAAAACCTTCCGGGTCCAGAGGAAATACCGTGCGCCCATTCTCAAGAGACGGCATGCCGGCATTGGGCTCGGCAAAGACGGGCACGGAGCAGACACGCAGCAGACGCTCCACAATGGCGCCCATATGTTCCGGCCCCACGCTGCAGTTGGTACCTATGGCGTCTGCGCCCATGTTCTGCATGGTTTCCGCGAAAATCTCGGGCGAGGAGCCTGTGAGACTGACCCCGTCCTCAAAGGTCATGGACACCATAACAGGCAGGTCACAGACCCTGCGGCAGGCCACCACCGCGGCTCTGGCCTCAGCAAGATCAAACTGCGTCTCTATAAGAATACAGTCACAGCCACCGGCTGCCAGGCCGCGGATTTGCTCCTGCAGGACAACGATGAGCTCTTCAGGATCCACGTCGCCCAATGGACGCGCAAAATGCCCGGTAGGGCCCACGTCACCGGCCACCAGCACAGGTCTGCCGCAGCCGTCCGCAGCTGTGCGGGCAGCCAGTGCCAGCTCGCGGCTGACCGCGAAGGCGTCGAGACCTGGCTCAAGCTTGAAACGGTTGGCCCCGAAGGTGCACGTGGTGAGAATGTCACAGCCTGCCGCAAGATACGCCTTGTGCACATCCACAAGCACATCCCTGCGCTCAAGACAGAAGACTTCAGGCGATATGCCGGCAGGCATGCCGCGGGTCTGCAGCATGGTGCCCATGCCGCCATCAAAAAGCAGGGGACGGGAAAGGGAAAAAAGCTCTGTGAAGCGTATCCGTGACATATATCCAACTTCCTTAATTTTTGTATATCAAGATATCCTGATATTAAGCATCCTCTTCTTCCAAATCCCTGCATTTGTCAAGCGTCGTGCGCACAGCCGATGATGCGACGCGTTTTTCTGACAGGAGCGCTTTGCGCTGCGCCCTGGAAGCAGACAGACTCCCACTGTGCGCAGTCGCAGTGCACAGGTCACGCTCTTCCTAAAACTGCCCGGGACACGCGCATTGACAAAGCGCTGTTCTCAATCTAGTTCTCTATATACCTGCATTCCGAATACTGTCCGGCACGGACAGCCAGGCTGTCAGCGCTGCCGCAATGAGGCATGCCGCCAGTCCCACGATCCTTTTCCACACTTGACGAACCGCTTTCAGAAGTTAAGGAGGCGGCGCTTTCTCTCCTGCCTGCAGGGGCTCTGGCGCCGGTTTTTGATGACATCCACCACCAGAAGCGCACCGGCCCCGACTGACGTTGTGACGGCCTCCCCGGGGACGGACGTTAACGTCATGACCGCGTCTCCCGTGCGGGATGACGATACGGACGTCACAGACAGCGTCTCCTCAGTGCGGACAAGGACCCGGCGCAGCAGGCACGATATGGACAATGGACACGCGCCGTGCGTCAAGGCCGAAATTCTGCCTCCAAAGTCTGGCACAAAACGTCACACAGCGTCTATCCGCACGGACGCTGACACGCGGGACACTGACAGCACTACTGACGAGTCCGTGCTCGACATGGACGTGCTTGACCCGGAAGAGGACATCCTCGGGGACGACAGCCTCAACATTGTGGACCTGGAGGAGGAAGACGGCGTTCACTACCTCAGTGAGCGTCCCGCCCCTGATTCCACCCTGCCGGCCGTGTCGGGCAGCCGCCTGCCCTCGCTCAAGGACAACTTTCAGGCCTATGTGCAGCGTGTAAGCCGCTATCCTCTGCTCAAGCCAGGAGAGGAGCATGATCTGGCCGTGCGCTTCCGCGATTACGGCGACACTGCCGCCGGAGAGAAAATCGTGCACGCCCACCTGCGTCTTGTCGTCAAGATTGCCATGGACTTCCAGCGCCGCTGGATGCAGAACGTGCTTGACCTTGTACAGGAAGGCAACATGGGCCTTCTGCACGCTTTACACAAATTTGATCCGGACAAGGGCATCAAGTTTTCCTACTACTCCTCATTCTGGATCAAGGCCTATATCCTTAAATTTATCATGGACAATTTCCGCATGGTGAAGATTGGAACTACGCAGGTCCAGCGCAAACTCTTTTTCAATCTCAACCGCGAGCGCCAGAAGCTGGTGGCCCTGGGATACAATCCGGATGCGGACATGCTCTCCGAACGTCTGGGCGTCAGCAAAAACGACGTGCTCGAAATAGAACAGCGTCTGTCCGGCGGCGATGTCTCCCTCAATGTACCTGTCAGCGACGAGGGCGATTCTGCAACACGCATTGACTTTCTGCCAGCTCTGGACGCGGCTGTGGAGGACAGCATCGCCGGCGAGGAAGTGTCCAGCATGATACGGTCCAAGCTGAAGACGCTGCTACCCAGACTGAGCGAAAAGGAGCTCTACATTCTTGAGCACAGGCTGCTTACGGACTCGCCCGAGACCCTGCGTGAAATAGGCGAGCGCTACCACATTACCAGAGAGCGGGTACGGCAGCTGGAAATTCGCCTCCTGGAAAAGATCAAGAAGCATATCTCCGTCGATATCCAGGACTTTTCCGAAGCATGGATACAGTCTTGAGCGCAAAAGACAAGGAGGCCGCGGACCGGTCCCGACCAGGGCTGCACCCGCGGATTGCTGTGAAACACACTTCGCTTTACACACTGCTCATCGCCCTTCTTCTGTGCTGTTCCCAGGTGATTCTGCTCTCCGCCTGCGGCGGCTGTTCCGTCTATCAGAGGCACAAGAAGAGTGATACCGGGTCAGTGCCAGTCACCATTCAGGGCATGGAGGTCCGTCCCAGCGAGAGCGAGTTGTCTGTATCGGCCAGAATGACCTGCGCCTACCTGGCACTCATGCAGTCTCTTTCCAGTGGCGACGAGGAAAGTGCCGTGAACGCTGCCGGGATCCTGGCTGAGGGCAAGGGAGTCGAGAGCGTTCCTGTCGAGCACTGGTTCGAATACGCCCTGTGGTTTCTGGACCGTAAATCCGTCAACGCCATCCCCTTCCTGCGTGCGGCCTGTCGGGCCCAACCCGAAGAACCAGGCCTGCTTGTGCTCTACAGCGAGGCCCTGATCGAATACAATTTTACCAGTGAAGCACTGGCCGCTCTGGACACCTGGATTGCAAATCATCCTGACGACACGGACATGCGCATTCAGCAGGGCATTATCCTCTACAAAACCGGCAAACCAGCCGACGCGGCAGCCGTGTTCGCCGCTGTCAAGCCTGAAGAGCGCACGGCCATCGTGGACTTTTACCATGCGAATTCGCTCATGGCGCTGACCAGAGATAAAGAAGCCCTCGTCTACGTGCGTGAGGCTACCAGAAAAGTGCCTGCCATGAGTGAAGCTCTGGCTTTGCAGGCCCTTCTTTGCGAAAAGCTGAATCTTTTGCGCGAGGCGCGTCAGACCTACGAAAAGCTGCTTGAGCAGCTCTATAACCGCAAGGACGTCCTGCTGCGCCTGATAGTCATCTCCCTCAAGATGCGCCAGCCGGCCCGGGCTCTGGAATACTACGCCAAAGGGCCGCTCGACGACGTCTTCTTCAAGCTGACTGTGGGCAACTATTTCACCGAGTTCCGCCAATTCCTCCAGGCCGAACGCATCCTCATGGAGGTCAACGCCAGACCTGACGCACCAGCCGAGGTCAATCTCTTCCTGGCCAATCTGGCCTGGGAACAGAGCAGCAATCTCGACGAGGCCCTGGCCTGGCTGGACCGTATTCCTGACGACAGCGAGGCGGGCGATCGCAAGCTTTTGTTCAAGGGACAGCTGCAGGCCGAGGACCGCCGCTACACTGACGCCCTGGCCACAGCCCGTGCCGGCCGTGAGCGCTCGCCGAACATACCTGGCTTCGTCATGCTGGAATGCCGCATCCTCTCCCTTTCCGGCGACACAGAGGCCGCACTTGCCACAGCCCGCCAGGGTGTGGCGTCCTGGCCCGATTCCACGGACATGGCCTTCCAGCTGGGCAGTCTGCTGGATGCCACCGGACATGCTGACGAAGCCTTCAAGGTCATGGAGGACATTATCTCCCGTGACGACAGCAATTATCACGCCCTGAACTACGTAGGCTACACGCTGGCCAACGAGAACAGGGACCTGGACCGCGCCCTGCAGCTGCTCAACCGTGCCAACACCTTGTCTCCCGGACAATACTTCATTCTGGACTCGCTGGCCTGGGCGCACTTCCGCGCCGGCAATATCAACGAAGCCTGGGATCTCATCCGTGAGGCCGCCCGCGCAGACACGACCTCAGACCCGGAAATCTGGGAACACTACGGCGACATCGCCGCCCACAAGGGTCTGCGGGACGAGGCCCGCGCAGCCTGGCGCAAGGCTCTGCAAAGCCCCGGAGGCAAGGGAGACCGCAGCGCGCTGCGCAAAAAGCTGGAGGAACAGTGATGCATGGCGCTCTTCTTTCCCGCGTTGCGGGCCTTTTTCTGGTCATATGCGTGCTGTCTGGCTGTGCTGTCAGACAGCACCACGCAACTGCTGAACTGGCAGACGCAGCCTGGCAGGCCATGCTCGCCAGGGCCGTCACCAGTGCCGAACCCTTTCGCGACACGCTGAGCCTGCGTTTTGGCAGGGAGAATGACACGCGCCGCGTCACAGCCCTCATGTGGGGCAATGGCACGGACGAGCTGCGTCTCGACGTGCGCGCAGGAGTTGGTGCCACTGTGGCCATGCTCCGCCAGCAGGGCTCGTTCTTCCTGCTTTATGCGCCCATGGAGCGCAAAGCCTGGTCGCACCAGGGCCCGGCATCGCCCCTGCTGCGTCTCGGCGTGCCCCTGCCCCTGGATCTTTTCCGCCTTGAAGCCCTGCTGCACAACCGCTGGATGGAGGTTTTCGGTACGGATTTCGAGGCTGCTGCATCCGATGCAAAAGGCATTGCCTGCCGGCTCACTGGCGGTATTGGCGGCACCCTGGTCCTGACTACGGACGGAATCCCCGCGCGCTGGCGGGACGAACACTGGCGCATTGACTTTGTCTTCAATGACGACGGTACACTGAAACGCCTTGATCTTGCCAACGACAGAGGCGAAAAAGGCATACTTCTTGTCCGCCAGCGTGAGCACCCGGCGCCCTTCACAGCTGAGCAGCTGCGCCTCGAACTGCCGCCGGACACAGTCTGCGAAAAACTGCTTGCGCAAACACGAACCCGGGACTGACGTCCCCTGCCGGCAACGCCCGATACGCGGGTACGGAAAAGGAACTATGAGCACAGGAAACAGACGCGTTATCCATATCGGCTGCGATCACGCAGCCGTAGATCTGAAAAATGACATCGCCGCTCTGCTGACAGCCAGCGGGAATGAAGTCATAGACCACGGCGTAAACAGCACGGCCAGCTGTGACTATCCCGATATCGCACACGACCTGTGCCGCGCCATGAAGGGCCTGGATGACGCCACAGGCATCCTGCTCTGCGGGTCCGGCATCGGCATGTCCATAGCTGCCAACCGGCATCCCCATATCAGGGCTGCTTTGTGCACTACCGAGCTGCACGCCGCCCTCTCCCGCCGTCACAATAATGCCAATGTGCTCTGCATGGGTGCGCGCATCACAGGTGCAGAACTTGCCAGAGCCATCACCGAAGTATTTCTTGCCACCGGCTTCGAGGGCGGACGCCACGAGCGCCGTATCAGCAAACTCACCCCGGCAGCATCCTCTTAATCACGTAATCTCAAGGCATCCTCATGCAGATTTTTAACACTGCCTCGCGGACCAGGATGGAACTCGTTCCCGTCCGTCCGGGCAAAATCCACATCTACGTCTGCGGCGTCACAGTCTACGACCTCTGCCACATCGGCCATGCCCGCTCGGCACTGGTCTTCGATGTGCTTGTACGCCATCTGCGCCGTCAGGGACTGGACGTCACCTTCGTGCGCAACTTCACGGACGTAGACGACAAGATCATCAACCGCGCCAGCCGCGAAGGCCGCGACTGGAAGGAAGTGGCCTCGACCTACATCCGCGCCTTTCACGAAGACATGGATGCCCTGGGCGTGCTGCGCGCCGACATGGAGCCGCGTGCTACGGAATATATACCGAACATCATTGACATGGTTCATGAGCTCGTCGAACAGGACAAGGCCTACGCCACCCCCTCGGGCGACGTCTACTTCAAGGTCCGCGCCTTTGACGGTTACGGCAAGCTCTCGCACCGCGATCTCGACGACATGCGCGCCGGTGCGCGTGTGGCTGTGGGTGAGGAAAAGCATGATCCCATGGACTTTGCTTTGTGGAAGGCAGCCAAGCCCGGTGAGCCTTACTGGGAAAGTCCCTGGGGCAGGGGACGGCCGGGCTGGCACATTGAGTGCTCGGCCATGTCAAGGCCCTATCTGCCTCTGGACATACACGGCGGCGGCATGGATCTTGTCTTCCCGCATCATGAGAACGAGATCGCCCAGACCGAGGCCTGCTGTCACGTGGAACTGGCAAGGCTGTGGATGCACAACGCCTTTGTGCAGATCAACTCTGAAAAAATGTCCAAGAGTCTTGGAAATTTCAAGACTATACGCGACATCCTCGCCACCTGGCAGCCTGAGACCCTGCGCTTCTTCCTGCTGGCCAGGCACTACCGCTCGCCCGTCGATTTCACGCCTGAGGGCATGAACGACGCCGAACGCGCCCTCTCCCGCGTCTACGAATGTCTGCGCGCTGCCAGGGAGGCTCTTGGCCGTACAAAATGGAAGAACACGCCCCTGCCTGCCGACACTGTCAAGGAATGGGACGAGCTCGGCAGCGCCTTTGTAAATGCCCTGGAGGATGATCTCAACACGGCTCAGGCCCTGGGGCATGTTTTCACCATGGTGCGCCTTGTCAACCGTGTCCTGGACGACAAGGCCCTGCGTGCCGCGGCGTCCTGCCGGGACCTGCTGCAGGACTTTCTATTGCGCATGGAAGATGTCAGTACCAGAATCGGACTCTTCGGGGATGAACCTGCCACCTTCCTGACGGCTCTGCGTGATGCACGCTGTCGCCGCCGCCAGGTAGACACGGCCAGGGTCGAGGAACTTCTGGCAGTCCGTGCAAAGGCGCGTGCTGACAAGGACTTTGCCCGCTCAGACGCGCTGCGTGATGCGCTGAAAGCCATGCACGTGGAGGTGCGCGACACGCCTCAGGGCCAGGTCTGGGATCTGGACCAGGAATAGACCGTCATCCCTGCCGGGAGCAGGGGCATCCCGCGTCATCATACAGGAGTTTGCATGCCTTTTGCGGCCCGCCGTCAGAATGCCTGTGCTGCGACGCCAGCGCGTCGCATATGTCTGTGGCTGACCCTTTTCTTTTTCGTCCAGGCTGCTGTCCTGACCACACCGGCGAACGCCTTTTTTTTCGGGGGCGTCACGCTCAAGGACGAGCACGAGATGGGGCGCAAGTTCGATATAGCTGTGCGCTCAAGCCTGCCCATGATTGACGACCCGGAAATCTCCGAGTACGTCCGCGACCTGGTGACGCGCATTGTGAAGGCCATTCCCCCGCAGCCCTTCCGCTTCCGCTCCGGCATCATCCTGCACAACGCCCTTAATGCCTTTGCCGTGCCTGGTGGCTACATCTACGTCTTCTCCGGCCTGCTCATGAACTTCACCAGCGAGGCCGAGGTAGTTGGCGTACTCTGCCACGAGCTGGCCCACGTGACCCAGCACCACACGGCCCAGCGCCTGCAGCGCTCGCAGGTAATCAGTCTCGGCTCTCTGCTGCTGGCTGTAGCCGGCGTAGCTGTAGGCGGGGGCGGTGCTGCCGCCATGGGTGCCCTGGGCGCGGGACAGTCGGCCATGCTCAACTACAGCCGCGCCGACGAGACCGAGGCCGACCATATTGGCCTGCAGTTTCTTGTCAAGGCCGGGTACTCGCCGGAAGGCATGGTCAACGGCTTCAAAATCCTGCGCAACAAAAGCACCATGATGGGCGCCAGCGTGCCCGCATACCTGTCCACACATCCGGATCTCGGCGATCGCATCACAGGTATTGTGGCGCGCATGCATAATATGCCGGCTTCTGTGGTCAGCCGTCGTGTGGATGACACCCGCTTTAAGCGCATGCAGGTCATTCTCTGGGGCCGCTACGGCACCCCGGCCACGGCCTTGCACCGCTTCAGCAGTGATGACGCTCTGTCGCACATGGGCAGAGGTATGGTGCTGTCGCGCCTCAACCGTGTCTCGGAAGCTTCTGCCAGCTTTGACGCCGCGGTAGCCAAAGCCCCGCGCGACAGCCTGGTGCTGCGCGAAGCGGGCATCTTCAATTACCGCAAGGGCGATGCCGGCAAGGCCAGACGCCTGCTGAGCGAAGCCCTGGCCATTGAGCCACGCGACTACATGGCCAGCTTCTTCATGGCCAGGCTGCAGGACGACAGCGGCCAGCATCAGCAGGCCCAGCGCAGCTTCAAGGACGTACTCAAGGCTGTACCCGAAGACGCTGAGGTGCACGAATCCCTGGCCCGCAGCTATGGCAACTCCGGCAACGAAGCCCTGGCCTATGTCCACATGACGTACAGCGCCATCTATTCACACAAAAAACGTCAGGCCCGGCGCTATTACGAACGGGCCAAGGCCCTGGGGCAGAATACGCCCGAGTTCAAGAAGATGGACTCCGTGTACAAGGAACGCAGGGAAATATGGGAGAAGCTCTGATGCCTGTCTCTATGCACGCCACCACTATCCTGGCTGTCAAACGCGACGGCCGCGTCACCATGGCCGGCGACGGCCAGGTCACCCTTGGACAGTCCATGGTCATGAAGCACACGGCAACGAAGATCCGCACTATAGGCGACGGAAAAATCCTTGCCGGCTTCGCCGGTGCCACAGCCGATGCCTTCACCCTTTTCGAGCTCTTCGAGGCCAAGCTCAAGGAATTTCACGGCAACCTCACCAGGGCAGCCGTAGAGATGACCAGACAGTGGCGCAGGGACAAGTATCTGCAAAAGCTCGAGGCCATGCTGCTCCTGGCTGATAGCGAACACATTCTGCTGCTTTCCGGCAACGGCGACGTCATCGAGCCCGATGATGACGCGGCGGCCATAGGCTCAGGCGGCCCCTACGCCCTGGCCGCGGCCAGAGCCCTGCTGCGCCACTCGACGCTGGACAGCGAAGGTGTCGCCCGCGAAGCCATGACTATTGCCAGTGAAATCTGCGTCTATACCAACAGTCATTTTACCATCAAGACCATTTGATGCGTCATGGACAGTATCACGCCAGATTTTGCGCCCGTCACTCGCAGTTGCGCGGGCAAAATCAACCTGAGCCTCGCCATCAAGGGACGCCGCGCAGACGGCTATCACCTCATTGACTCGCTCTTCTGGCCCCTGCCCTCGCCGTGCGACACGCTGCGGCTGCGCCCTGGAGCCGTGCCTGGCTTTGAGCTGTGCTGTGACACAGCCCTGCCGGACCTGCGCAACAACACCCTCACCACATCCTGGGAAGTCTTCAGTGCTGCCACCGGGCTGGCCTTTGCCCTGGAGTGCGATCTGGAAAAACACATTCCAGCCGGTGCGGGACTTGGCGGCGGCAGCGCTGACGCCGCCTGCCTGCTCTCTTTTCTTCGGGATCTTGCGCGCAATCACGGCCGTGACGTAACCGACGCTGAACTGGCAGCCATGGCCTCGCAGGTAGGTGCTGATGTGCCCTTCTTCCTGGCTGGCGGGCCGGCCAGGGTCACGGGCGCTGGCGAAATCGTCGAACCTCTGGACGCGACTGCCGTTTCCCTGCCTGGCAGGGAGGTTGTTCTGGTGATGCCAGGCGTGCATGTTTCTACGTCCTGGGCCTATGCTGCTTATGACGAGGCCATGGCATGCAAGGGCATTGTTACCGGCACAGCAGCTCACATCGCAAAGACATTGACAGAGAAAAGAAAAGCTAGTAAGCAATCGTTTCCAAAATCTTCGACGGCTGGGCTCTTTGTAAATGATCTTGAGCAGGTAGTGTTCCGTAAACATCCGGAACTTGCCTTGATCAAAGAACGACTGCTTCAGCTGGGAGCGTGCGCTGCTTCCATGAGCGGCAGCGGTTCCACCGTCTTCGGTGTATTCACACAGCATGCCGCAGCGGTTGCCACAGCCTCCTCCATGGCCTGGCCGGTGCAGCTTTGCCATTTGTGATTGGGATGTAGCCAAGCGGTAAGGCAACGGACTTTGACTCCGTCATGCGAAGGTTCGAACCCTTCCATCCCAGCCATTTTTAAACACGGACCGGCATCGTCTATGAATGATTTAAAGATTGTGACAGGCTCAGCCAACCCAGATCTCGCTCTCGCCATTTGTAATCATCTGGGTTGCCAGCTGATTCCGACGCTGGCCACCACCTTTGCGGACGGCGAATTGCGCGTTGAGATTGGTGCCAACGTGCGCGGGGACGACGTCTTTGTCGTGCAGCCTACCTGTCCTCCCAGCGTGAACAACAATCTTGTGCAGCTGTGTCTGATGTGTGACGCGCTGCGCCGCGCATCGGCCGGCCGTATCACCGCCGTTGTGCCCTACTTCGGCTATGCCCGTCAGGACCGCAAGGTAAGCCCCAGGGCTCCCATAAGCGCCAAGGTGGTTTCCAACTTCATCACAGTCTCCGGTGCCCAGCGCATTGTGACCATTGATTTACATGCCGGCCAGATTCAGGGCTTTTTTGACCTGCCGGTAGACAACCTCTTCGCAGCCAGCGTCGTAATTGACGCCCTGCGTCCAGCCATTGATGGCGATCCTGTCATAGTCAGCCCCGACGCCGGCGGCGTGGAACGCGCCCGTGCCTACGCCAAACGTCTTGGCGCGCCCCTGGCCATCGTGGACAAGCGCCGCGACAAGCCCAACCAGGCGCATGCCATGCACGTCATAGGCGACGTCAAGGGCAAAACCGCCATCATTGTGGACGACATGATTGACACTGCCGGCACGCTGTGCGCTGCGGGCAATGTGCTGCTGGAAAACGGCGCCTCCAAGATCATGGCCTGTGCGACACACGCCGTCCTTTCCGGACCGGCCATTGAGCGCATTAACGCCACTGAGGCCATGA
>CAZJPT010000022.1:0-1545 GCA_964547835.1 uncultured Desulfovibrio sp. | reverse complement strand
TTCCGCTTGGCGAAAAGATTGACCGCTGTGACAAACTGCGCGTGGTAGGCGTCGGCTCCCTGCTTGGAAAGGCTATTTCCAACATTCATACCGGCTCGTCCGTCAGCGTGCTCTTTACTTGAGCGGACGCCGCGTCAATCAGCCAGACTACTCTCAAATTACTCATTTCGCGCCGGCAGGCGCTTTAGGAGATGTTTCACATGGAAATCACAAAGACTCTGAAGGCCGTGAAGCGTGAAAGCGCCGGTAAAGGCCCTGCCCACCGCCTGCGTGCCAGGGATCTCGTCCCGGGGGTGTTCTACAACGGCAAGGGCGACAACATCATGGTCGGCGTGCCTTCGCTGCCCCTGGAGCAGCTGTACTTCGAGATTGGCAGCACCACCGTGTTCAATCTGGAAATCAGCGACGATAACGGCAATACTGTGACCTATCCTGTCTTCTTCTGGGACGTGCAGAAGCACCCCTACAAGAAGCGTTTCGTACACATTGATTACTATGGTGTCGACCTGGATCAGGAAGTGAAGGTCAACGTGCCTGTGGAAATCGTCGGCACGGCCAGAGGAGTCAAACTCGGCGGTCTCCTGGAAACCTATCGCGAAACCATCAAGGTAGCGGCCAAGCCCCTCGACATGCCGCACAAAATTGTCATTGACGTGAGCAATATGGGCCTCAACCAGCACCTGACCATCGACAAGGTGCAGCTGCCCGAAGGCGCCCATGCTGTGTACGACGATGTCTACGCTGTGGTTGCCGTGCTCTCGTCCTCCAAGGAAGCTGCTGACGCCGAGGCCGCTGAAACGGCTGCCGAAGCGGGTTCCGTCGCTGCTGCCGGCTAGGGCGACAAACAGTTTTGTCTATAGTTGCATCGACAACGGGCATCTTCCTCCGGGAGGATGCTTTTTTTTTGCTCTGGGAGGCTGAACCATGGATTACAAGGGCGTGCTCGCCGGACTTGGCAACCCGGGCCGCGACTATGCGGGCACGAGGCACAATACAGGTTTTCTGTTTATAGACAGCCTGCTTGACGCAGCCAGTCTTGACGGCGAGGTCAGTGAACAAAATGGCAGGCGCTTTAAGTGTGAACTCTACCGCGTGCGCCTGCCCGGACTCAATGGCACATGGCTTTTCATGAAGCCCCTCACCTTCATGAACCTTTCCGGCGAAAGCGTGCAGCCTGTCCTCGCATGGCACAAACTGCGCGCCACTGACCTTGTGGTGGTGCACGATGAGCTGGATCTGCCGCCAGGCAGCCTGCGCTTCAAGTTTGGTGGAGGAAATGCCGGCCATAACGGACTAAAGTCCATTACACAGAGCCTGGGCACTCCTGATTTCTACCGCTTGCGCATAGGCATAGGCCACCCCATGAACCGTGATGCCGTGTCCTCCTGGGTGCTCACCCGCATGTCTGAACCAGACAGCACCCTCTGGCGCGAGGCCATAGAGGCCGGTGTCCAGGTTCTTAACGTCTTTGCCTCCAGGGGACTTGAGGCTGCTGTCACTGCCGCCAGCAAAGCCTCGAGACGTATTGCCAGCCTGTACGCTGCA
>CAZJPT010000021.1:0-14297 GCA_964547835.1 uncultured Desulfovibrio sp. | reverse complement strand
GTCGGGTAACCCCACTGCTCTGAACAACACTGACAGACTGTGCCCTGTCCACGCCTCCTGCTTCAGAAGACGCGAACAGGGCATTGCAGTTATGGTCAGCGCAACACGAACCTGGCGTTGACACAACGCAGCGACAAAAATTGACCAGGCTCACAACGCTGCCGGCAAGCCTCAACGACAGAAATCAACCTCGATTGCGACACAGGTTTGACCCGGGACATGACATGGGGTTGCTTGCGGCGTGAATCCATGCACAGCGCAGTTTCGATGACAAAACGAAGGCGTCATTGTCCCTGACGCGCAACGAAAGCTACCCGGTCCGCATTGCGGGCGGCTGCCAGTTCCCTGGGGAAATGCTCTTCTGTGACGTTATGGTATAATGACGGCCACAGGCATGCGCCCTAGCGTCAACTCCCTGTGAACGGGATCATGTATTATGGGGAAGGCACAGGCGCTCCAGAAAGGCGCGCATCACGGCTGTCACATCAGACAGATGGACGAGGCCAGAGCCAGACCGTCACAGGAGGCACACTCACGGAGCACGGGTGTCAGTTCGTCCTTCCACCCGCAGCAACGTGCCATGAAGGCAGAACCATGTCCCGCGCACTTTGCTGAACATGAAAATCCGGCACTTTGTCAGATGCTGCTAGCGAACCTTGAAGTCCAGCACAGGATTTTCCATGCGCAGACTGCGCACTATGTTCGTCGTCACTGCGTTTTCTCCCACTAGAAGCAGAATACCCACCTGCTGTCTGGCAGCATCAAAGGTAGCGACAAGACGCGCAGGATTTCCCCTGATGGTGCCTTGATACTCCACACGCGTCTCCGAACGCTCCACCTCGTTCATGACAGCCTCGTGAGCCGCCATATTGGCTCTGCTCTCTTCCACGATTTCATCCAGACTCTTGCCCAGATTGGGAACAACGGAGACTGTGAGCGCCGAGCGCGCTCCGGAACGGGCGTCTGTGAAGCCGGCCAGACAGCGATCAACCGTGCATTCCAGGCCACCGGGGATATTTGTTGCCCAGCCCTCAGGCAGGGTTATGGAAAAGGCAGGCAGCTTCTCGGTCCTGGCCTTAAGATTCTCGTCACCAGAACAGCCGGCGGCGAGAGCGCAGATCACGAGGCAGATAGCGACTGTCAAAATATTGCGCATGAAACCAACTCCTAATATGCCGCGGTCGCGCTTCAGCGCTCCGCGTCTTTCAAGGCGTAGGAACGCAGCACGGTGTGTGCAGCTCCATCCGGCTTGAGCACGCTTGCAACAAGATTAAATGAACGCAACTGAATAGAAATCGTGCCGAGCTCGCGGCAAAACGCAATCCAGTCCCGCATCTCCTTGACTGACGGCGGATGCCTGGATGTGCGGCCAAGGGTGATGTGTGGCCGGAAGGCAGAACTCTGCTTCATTGGAATGATGCCGGCGAGGCAGGTCTGAATTTTATTGTGCAGCTCGCACAAGGGGGCGGAGGGGGCAATCTGCGCATAAAGAATGCGGCGCTCCCTCTGGCTGAAGAAGCCTGCCCCGTCCGTGCTCAGCGTCATGACGTGTCCCTGCACGCCTGAAAGCGCGCTGTCTATGGCAGGTACGAGGCTTTTTGCGACGTACCCGAAAAATTGCAGCGTGCTGTGAAATGTTGCGGGCTGCATCCAGCGCACATCTTTCAGCGTGCACTGCAGAGCGCCAAGAGCCCGGTTCGTTCCGTCATCGAACTGGCACCCTGCAAAAAGGCGTATTCGTTCGGTGTTATCTGGCCTGCTCCACTGATCCATGCCCTTAACTCCTAGTGTCTAATGGCATAAATTTGCTGTGGTATGTTGGTCTCAAAACGTCGTTATTCAAATATGATAGCATGCGTATAAACTTTTTGAGCTAAACACTATCTCCTGTTAGGAGGCCGATATCACATGATTATGTGCTCAGTCAAAATTCAATTACTAAATTCACAAACTTGACACTGGCTGCAGGAAGCAAAATGTATCGTGTTGACCTTCACTCTAGCAGATGTACGTCAGGGACAAAAGGGGCGGGTCAAGGCTTGTTGCGCCCTGGCAAGGTCATGTACAACTTCACTTCCGCTGCTCGGGCCCTGCTGAGCAAGGAGTGCGGCGGCGCACCGAGGGCCTTGCGGCCTCCGCTTCGACCATCACCACTGCCTGGCTACTACCATTGCAAATGTTTCGACGCTGAATTGCAGGGCCTGCTGCCTTCGCGGATTTCGACTTTTACATCTCAACCCCCACAGCTCCGCACACTCCCTCGCGGTCATGCACGTGTGGTTTGCTTCCAGATGGCTGGCTAGGCTCTATCTGGGGAGGAATTGCAACCTCCATGTTTCCGCCAGCTTTCGTGGCGCACGGTAAGTTGTTTACGGACAGTTCCTGAATCCGCCAATTTACCAACCCCGTAAAAATTGCGTCAAAGCCGCATTAATCAGCCCTGGAGCTGGTCTGGTGGGGCCGTTGTCATCACACCTGCGCCGTGATATGTTTGATGTGACGTCTTGCACAAGCATCAGCAGCAAGGAATACACCCATGAACGTCGTGACATTAGATACACTGGCCTGCAGCAAATGGATACAGCAGCTTGGTTTGACGTGCGAGCAGGCAGAAGGCCTTGCCGAGCTGGCAAAGGAACGTGAGACCGCTCTGCTAGCCAAACTGGGGATGCGGAGCGAGGCCTCGCGACGGACCTCTCTATCAAGTCGGAACTTTACGCCGTCCGAGATGGACTCAAGAAGGAACTCGCGGACACGAAGCATGAGATTCTCAAGTGGATGATGGGCATGTTTGTGGCCTTGGCTGCGTTCATCGTGGCGGTTGGGGCGTATATCAATCAGCTCTCAAAGTCTGAGCCTGACGATTTTAGTTGCACGACCAATTATCTTGTGGTTACTCCACTCTCCTGGAGCAATCCTGTCGCAGAGGTAAACTCTCCCTGTATTAGCATTGATGTATGCAAAATCGTGAACAGGAATCTCAAGCTTCTCTCTGTAAATATGACTCATAATACAACTACCTTTTAATCTACAAGAATGTTTTTGTATTTTTTTTCTTAGCGCCATCTGTAGAATTACGCAAAATTTACGATTGAACTGCCCAATGTCGGAAGTAATGCCTTCGGAGGCGTAAGCCAAAGAGGCTGCGATGAAAGAAGTGAGAATTCCCCGCCTTCAGGCGTGGGGAGTGTCAAGAGCTGCTCTAATCCCATGACCGATCCGGTATACGACGCCTTTCTGACTACCAGGCCGGAAGATCTGGACTACCTGCGTCGCCGCGACAAGCGCCTTTGCGCCGCCATCGACACCATAGGCCCGCTCTCGCGACCCGTCATCACCGACGTGTTCAAAGCCCTGGTGCATACCGTCGCCGGCCAGCAGATTTCTTCCAGGGTGCACGCCATCATCTCCAGACGACTTTTCGAACGACTCGGACCTCTCACGCCTGACAAGCTTCTGGCCACTCCTGAAGATACTCTCAGGGACTGTGGCCTGAGTCGGGTCAAGACAGCGTGCGTTCGTCGCCTGGCTGTGGCTGCCGTCAACGGCGAACTTGATCTTTCTGCCCTGCCTGCCATGGATGATGAGGCCGTGCGCCAGCATCTGCTGCACATCAAGGGCCTGGGCCCCTGGTCCGTGGAAATGATCCTCATTTTCTGTCTGCGCCGCCCTGATGTGCTGAGCTTTGGAGACTTCGGCATACGCCGTGGTCTGCGCATGCTCTACGGCAAAAAGGAGATCACGCCTGAATTCTTCGACAACATCCGCAGCCGCTACGCCCCCAGGGGCAGTACGGCAAGTCTGTACCTGTGGGAGCTGGCCTCTGGAAACTATCCAGATTACCCGGATCCTGCCGGAACCGGAATGCGCTCTGGAACGAAAAAGGACACGGGAGCAAAACCGGACCAGCGCGGCTGACGCAAGCTTTTGACGTCCTGCCTGACACGCTGCGTGCGTGGGGATGCATCTGATGTGGAAGTGAAACAGCTGCAAAGACATGAAGCTGTCAGGTTATTTTATGTCAATTCCTAAGTCTGGCTGCCTGTTCCGCAGGCGGCCCGCTCTCCCGGCTGTAGCCAGACCAGCGGTGGCACAGGTGTTGCTTCTGCAGACGTGACTCCCGACACCACGCGCAGGTTGCTCGATTACGCACTGTCTGACAAAGCTGCACAGTGACAGCAGCGACTGTGCCACCGGCTGAGTCCGGCGGCAGACATGTTGTTCCTTCGGCACACCTGGATACATCCTCTATGACGCAATTTCCCGTGATCAAAAGAAAACTTTTCGTCTACCTAACCTGTTTCCCGGATATGAGCCGAGAATTTCCTTGACGAAGTGAGTTGAATTCAGCAAATATCCTTTTTCCTTTCCAATTTTCACGTCGTTTTTATGAACCGACATGAGGTAATATACGATGCGTGTTGAATCTCTGTGCATTCACGCAGGCTATTCTCCCAAATCCGGTGACCCCAGCGTTCTTCCAATAGTCCAGTCCACGACATTCCGGTACACGTCCACTGCTGATGTGGCCAGTCTTTTTGATCTGACCAAAAGCGGTTTTTTCTACTCCCGTCTGGGCAATCCCACGGTGGACGCTCTGGAAAAAAAGATTGCCGAACTCGAGGGCGGTGTAGGCGCACTCGCCACATCATCAGGTCAGGCCGCCCTGTTTTCGACCATCGTAACCATCTGCAAGGCCGGTGACCATATCGTGGCCAGCTCCACCATTTACGGTGGCTCCTTCAATCTCATGGCCGCGAGTCTCAAGCGTCTTGGTATCAACGTGACCTTCGTAGACCAGACGCTGCCTGACGAGGAACTGGAAAAAGCCTTCCTTCCCAGCACGAGGCTCGTCATGGGCGAGACCCTGGCAAATCCGGCTCTGACAGTTCTTGATATTGAACGTTTCGCTGCTCTGGCCCACAGACACAAGGTGCCGCTGCTGGTAGACAACACCTTTGCCACGCCTGTGCTTTGCCGTCCCTTTGACTATGGCGCTGACATCGTTATGCACTCCACCACCAAGTATATAGACGGACACGCTGTGCAGGTCGGTGGCATAGTCGTCGACTCCGGTCGTTTTGACTGGACCAACGGCCTTTACCCCGAGTTCACAGAACCTGATCCCACCTATCACGGTCTGGTATACACCTCCGCCTTCGGCAGTGCGGCCTTTATCGTCAAGGCCCGGGTGCAGGTCATGCGCGACTTCGGCTGCTGCCAGAACGCCCAGGGCGCCTTCTACACAGACCTGGGACTGCAGACCCTGCCCCTGCGCATGCGCGCCTGTTCTGCGAGTGCCATGAAGGTCGCCACCTTCCTCGAGAATCACCCGGCCGTGCGGCATGTCATCTATCCCGGCCTTCCATCCAGCCCGGACCACGAAAGGGCAAACAAATATCTGCCCGGCGGCTGCGCAGGCGTCATTTCCTTTGTGCTTAAGGGTGGACGCGAGGCAGGCGCCCGATTTATTGACAGCCTGAAAATGGTGACGCTGGAAGTGCATGTAGCTGATATCCGCACCTGCACGCTTCACCCCGCCACGTCCACACATCGCCAGCTGAACGACGAACAGCTTGCCGAGTGCGGCATAGACCCCGGCCTGATCCGTCTGTCCATAGGTCTGGAAAACGTGGACGACATCCTCAAGGATCTTGATCAGGCTCTCAAGCTCGCCTGATTATCGATGCAACACGGCGGAAAGGATTATGCGCAACGCTCTGCTCATTACCGGCATGGGTGCGATCACGCCCCTGGGACTGAACACAGACACGTACTGGAACAATCTCATCTCAGGCGTCTGTGGCGTCGGTCCCATCACCCGATTTCCCACCGATGAGCTGCCAGTGCGCATAGCCGCTGAGGTTAAAAACTTCTTTCCGGAGAAACTGATCCCTCACGCCCTCGAGCGCAATATGGCGCCCTTTGCCCAGTACGGATTCATGGCCGCGCAGGAGGCGCTGCGTACCGCCGGCCTGGAGAAAACAGACACTCCGGAACGCATCGGCATTGTCATGGGCACGGCTATGGACGGCATGAGCACACTTGCTGCCACGCAGGCCATGCTGTCCTCCGGCTCCATGCACAAGGTAGGCCCACGCCTGGTCCCCATGATCCTAGGCAACATGACGGCTGGCCTGCTGGCCATAGCCTGTGGCTTTACAGGGCCGAGCATCACGGTTAACACAGCCTGCTCGTCCGGCGGCGATGCCATCATGACCGCGGCCATGCTCCTGCAGTCCGGTGAGGCGGACGCCATCCTGGTAGTCGGCGGCGAGTCCATCCTGTCCCCTGTGCTTATTGCCAGTCTGGCTGCTGCCAGGGCGCTTTCCCGCCGCAACAACGATCCCGCGCACGCCTCCCGTCCCTTTGACGCGGACCGCGACGGCTTTGTCATCGGTGAGGGCGGCGGGGCACTTGTTTTGGAAACAGCGGCCCACGCTGCCAGGCGCGGTGCCAAGTCCTATGCCACTCTGGCCGGCTGGGCCAACACCCAGGACGCCTACCACATCACAGCCACGGATCCCCACGGAGCCGGAGCCTCGGCCTGCATGCGCATTGCCCTGCAAAAAGCCGGCCTCACCCCGAAGGACATTGGTTACATCAATGCCCACGGCACATCAACACCCATGGGTGACAAGGTCGAAAGCCTGGCCATCCGCACTGTTTTTGGTGACGCGGCTCCTTATGTGAGCTCCACGAAGGGAGCTACCGGGCACATGATGGGTGCCGGCGGCATTACCGAGATCATTGCCTGCATCAAGGCTCTGCAGACCGGTATTCTACCCCCCAACATCAACCTCGAAACTCGCGATCCCGAGTGCGATCTCAACCTTGTGGCCAACAAAGCGCTTGAGACCGACATCCGCTCAGCCATGTCCAACTCTCTGGGCTTTGGCGGACAGAACTCGAGCATTATCCTCACACGGGAACCCGACAACAGGAGATAGACTTGCAGCATTCTTACGACGTCCAGGCCTTCAAGAACGAGTTTGAACGCGGTTTCCTCTGGATAAACGGCTTCATGCGCAACGTTTTTCGCAGACCCGGCAAAACCGCTCTGCACTGTCCCCAGACCGGGCACTCGTGGAGCTACTCGACCCTGAACGAAGACGCCAACAAGCTCGCCAACGGCCTTGCCAGCCGCGGCGTCGGCCAGGGTGACGTTGTCATGTACGCGCTATTGAATTCCGCAGAGTTCGTCTTCAGTTATCTTGCCTGTCACAAGCTGCGCAGTGTGGGGGCTGCGCTCAATTACCGTCTCTCAGCAGGTGAGATCGCCCTGCTCATTGACGCTTCGGCGCCGAAGGCCTTTATTTACGACGCCGATTTTGAATCTGTTATAAACGAGGCTTTGCATCTCACCCGGAACCGTCCTTCCATTGTCATCCGGGCCGATCTTGAAAACAGCCTCGAGGCGCCTGAGGGCGTCACAGCCTTCAGGGATTTTGTTGCCGGGCAGCCGGTCACCAATCCCCCCCTGCCTGAGACAGCCTCCTGTTACGACGAGACCACGCGTTTTTTCACTTCCGGCACAACCAACCTGCCCAAGGCCGTGCCTGTCAATGACCTCAACGAAAGCATGTCTGCGCACGACGTGCTCATGCACTTTCCGCTCAACGGCATGGACGTCACCATGAACCTGACGCCCTGGTTTCACCGCGGCGGACTGCATGCCGGTGGTCCCTGCCCCAGCCTGTTCTGCGGTGCCACCATGGTCATTATGCGTGACTTTACGCCCAGACTGGCCGTGCAGTACGTGAGCCGCTACGGCATCACCCATCTCATCGGCGTGCCCACCATCTTCGACATGGTGGCCAGGCTGCAAGAGAACTCGCCTGTAGACATATCGTCCCTGCGCGGCATTGTGCTCATGGGGTCGCCTCTGGATCAGGAGCCGTGCAAGCGCTTCATGCGCGTGCTCTCGCCCAATATCTGCAATGGCTACGGCACCACGGAAACCTTCTGGAACACTTTTTTGCGCCCTTACGACCTTCCCGACAACGCAGGATCGGCCGGCGGTCCCTGCACAGACGACGACGTGCGTGTTGTGCATCTGCGGGAAGATGGTTTTGTGAGCCCCGACGACATGGTGCCCATGGACGGCGTGACAGTAGGCGAGGTGGCAACCCGCAGCGTCACCAAGAGCACATGCTCCTACTATAACAATGCGGAGCTCACGGCCGGCAAGTTCAAAAACGGCTGGATGTACACCGGCGATCTGGCCACCTGGGACAACAAGGGCTACGTGACCATTGTTGGCCGGAAAGACGACATGATTGTCTCCTCAGGCGAGAATATCTATCCCACACAGGTGGAAGCCATCCTCAATGAGCATCCCAAGGTAACGGAAAGTCTGGTGCTCGGCCTTCCCGACCCAAGGCGCGGCAAGGTAGTTGTAGCCTGTATCAAGGCCGCTGATCCAACCCTCACCGAGCAGGAACTGAAGGCGTACTGCCGCAATCACCCCATGCTTGCTCCCTACAAGCGGCCGCGTCTCTACCGTTTTGTGGATGAGCTGCCACACAACGCCACGGGCAAACTCATACATAAAATGCCCGAAGGCGTCTCCTTCTAGGCGCGCCCCATTCCCCCCCCCCGCCCTGACTCACGTGTGTCACGGCGAAATCGTCCAGTTCCTCTTTTACGCGGACAAGCGAGGAGACACATGACCAGCCAGATCCGCGCCCGGCGCCTGTATTTTCTCCGCCACGGCCAGACCGAGTGGAACGCCCGGCGCCTGTTTCAGGGACAGAGCGACATCCCCCTGAACGACCGCGGGCGTGAGCAGGCCAGGGAGAACGCGGTATTGATGCGTGACTGGTTTGGCAGGCGCGGTCTCGTCCCCTCCTTTTCCTGTGTGACGGCATCTCCCCTGCAGCGGGCACATGAGACAGCCCGTATCGTTGTGGACGAGCTCTCCCGCGTACCTGGTGCCAGTGTACCCCCCATGGATGCGATTCGCCTGGACCCGGGCCTCATGGAGCAGGATTACGGGGAGTGGGAAGGCCTGGCCCTGGATGAGATACGACAGCGCTTCCCTGGATCCGTAGAACGGCAGTTCGCCAGTATGCGCAGCTTCACAGCTGACGGCGGCGAGCCTTTAAGCCATTTGCGGGAGCGTGTGCTCAAAAGCATTTGCCGTCTGCCCGAAGAAAGCCTTGTCGTCGGACATTTCGGCACCTTATATGCCATCATGGTCACGCTGTGGCCCGTGGACCCAGGAACTTATCCGGAAATTCCCCAGGATGCATTTTTTATTCTTGATGGCGACACCATAATACGCGTGGACGCAATGCACCCAGACGGCTTCGAAGTAACTCCCGAGAACCAGTCCTGACGCCTCTTCACAGGGATGTGCCGGTATTCTGACGACGACATTTTCAGCTGCATGTGCAAAATTTCTTCAAAAAAGAATACTGCCTTGACCCATCGACATTTCTAGTGTTACAGAAAATACGCAGAAAATCCCGACTTCCCGCCCATTTGACATGCAGAGCCACGAACGGCACCAGGAAGTCAGGAGTATTGCCACAGGCCTGTAACATTTTAAGGAGGCTTGCTATGCGATTTGCCGTGGGACTTGGCAGACAGCGCGGAGAGAAGGAACTGGAAGCTCGCGGTATCAACCGTCGTGACTTCATGAAATTCTGTACCGCGGTGGCTGTCACTATGGGCATGGGTCCATCCTTCGCCACCGAAGTCGCCGCCGCTCTGACCGGTAAACGTCCTTCCGTCGTCTACCTGCACGAAGCGGAATGCACCGGCTGTTCCGAAGCCGTGTTGCGCACCGCCAACCCTTTCCTGGACTCTCTTATTCTGGATACTATTTCCCTGGACTACCATGAGACCATCATGGCTGCTGCTGGTGAAGCCGCTGAGGAAGCCCTGAACGCCGCCGTAGAAAATCCTGATGGCTTTGTCTGCGTAGTCGAGGGGGCCATACCCACAGCCGACGATGGTGCTTACGGATACATTTCCGGCCATACCATGCTGTCGACGGTGCGCCGCATTATTCCCAAGGCGAAGCTCACCATCTGCATGGGCACCTGTTCTTCATACGGAGGCGTGCAGGCAGCGAAACCCAATCCTACCAAATCCATGAGCGTAGCTGACGCGCTGGCTGATCTGGGTGTGCAAACTGTCAACATCCCCGGCTGTCCTCCCAACCCGCTGAACCTGGTAGGCACCATTGTGGCCTATCTGACCGGCAAGCCCATTGATCTGGATGACTACGGCCGTCCGCTCATGTTCTTTGGATCTACGGTGCATGAGCTTTGTGAGCGCAAAAAGCACTTTGACAACGGCGAATTTGCGCCTTCCTTCAATTCCGAGGAAGCACGCAAGGGCTGGTGTCTATATGATCTCGGCTGCAAGGGACCGTCCACGTACAACAACTGTCCCACCGCCCTGTTCAACCAGACAAACTGGCCTGTCGGGGCCGGTCATCCCTGTATTGGCTGCAGCGAGCCCTCGTTCTGGGATGATATGACGCCGTTCTACGAGAACTAGGGAGGGCTCCATGACTCAGACACCTCAATCCAGCTACAGCGGTCCGATCGTCGTCGATCCGTTGACCCGCATCGAAGGCCATCTGCGTATCGAAGTCGAAGTCGAAAACGGCAAAATCAAGGACGCCCGCAGCTGCGGCACCCTTTTCCGCGGTCTGGAAACCATAGTCAAAGGCCGTGATCCGCGTGATGTGCAGCATTTTACGGCCCGCACCTGTGGCGTGTGCACATACACGCATGCCCTGGCTTCCACGCGCGCTCTTGAGGATGCCATCTACAACGCGGACAAAAGCTTTACCATTCCGGCCAACGCCACCTATATCCGCAACCTGCTTCTGGCTACGCAGCAGCTGCACGACCACATTGTGCACTTCTACCATCTGCACGCCCTGGACTTCGTGGACGTGACCAGTGCCCTGCAGGCTGACCCCGTCAAAGCCGCTGCCATGACCGCCAACCTGTATCCGCAGCAGTGCAAGGCAGAGAATCTCAAGGCGGTGCAGGACAAGCTGAAGGCCTTCGTGGAATCCGGTCAGCTTGGCCCCTTCACCAATGCCTACTTCCTGGGCGGTCACCCGGCCTACTACCTGGAACCCGAGGCCAACCTCATCGCCACAGCCCACTACCTTGACGCTCTGCGCCTGCAGGTGGAAGCCGCCCGCGCCACGGCCGTCATAGGCGGCAAAAACCCGCATCCGCAGATGCTCATTGCCGGTGGCGTCACCTGCTATGACTTCCTCAACGAAAAACGCATCAAGGAATTCGAGGACCTCTACAAGAAGACTGCGGAATTTGTACACAATGTTTATATACCGGATCTTCTCCTGGTGGCCAGTCAGTACAAGGACTGGGCCAGTATAGGCGGCACCACAAACTTCATGACCATGGGCGACTTCCCGGCGCCAGGCAAAGAACGCGACCTGTCCTCCCGCTGGATGAAGCCCGGAGTGCTGTACGATCGCAAACTGACGCTTGAAGCGTTTAACGGTGACAAAATCAAGGAACACGTGCGCCACAGCTGGTACGAGGGCGACGAAGCCCTCGCTCCCTACGACGGCAAGTCCGAGCCCAAATTCACTCAGATAGGCGACACTGATACCTACAGCTGGCTCAAGGCCCCGCGCTACAACGATCGCGCTACCGAAACCGGCCCCCTGGCCGCGGTGCTCGTCAACTATGTGGCCGGCCATCCTGCCTTCAAGCCTGTTGTGGATACCGTGCTCAATGCCCTGTCCATTACGCCCGAGGCCCTGTTCTCGACCCTGGGCCGTACTGCGGCCCGCGGCATACAGACTGTGGCCGTATCTAACTATACAGCCACCCTGCTCGAGGAATTCAAGGCCAATATCGGCAAAGATCAACAGATCTGCGTCGATCCGGAAATTCCCCAGGAAAGCCTGGGCGTCGGCTACGTGGACGCCCCCCGCGGCGGACTGTCTCACTGGATTCGCATCGAGAAGGGCCGCGTAGGCAATTTCCAGCTGGTGGTGCCCACTACCTGGAACCTCGGCCCCCGCGACGCTTCGGACGTGATGGGGCCCTGCGAGGAAGCCCTCATCGGCACCCCCATTGCTGATCCAAAGCGCCCCGTGGAAATCCTGCGCACTGTCCATTCCTTTGACCCGTGCATTGCCTGCGCCGTTCACGTCATTGACGGTCAGACCAACGAAGTGCACAAGTTCAAGGTTATCTAACAGCGCATGTCCCGGCAGACGGCACTGACGCCGGGACCGTCCTTTTCGGGCGGAAGCGCCGCGAGCGCTTCCGCCTTTCCCTTTTCCCGCAAGGAGCCTGTATGACGGACAGCGAGCGGCTGTGTATTCTCGGTGTTGGCAACATCATCCTCACAGACGAAGGCTTTGGCGTGCGTGCCATGGAATGGATGCGTGAACACTGGTTCTGGCCTGAAAACGTTGACTTCGTTGACGGCGGCACCATGGGCCGCTCTCTGATGACCGTGCTTTTGGACTACAGGCGCATTGTCGTCCTGGATATTGTGCGTGGCCAGTGTGCGCCAGGCACGGTCTATCTGCTGGAGAACGAGGACATGCGCAAGTCGGTCAGCTTTCACGACTCTACGCACGACACGGACTTCGTCGATCTGCTCTGCACCTGCGATCTCCTGGGCGGACGTCCGGAAGCCTTCCTGGTCGGTTTCGAACCATTTTCCTTTAACAGGCTCGACCCATCCCTCACGCCGCAGGCCAGGTCCCTGCTGCCTGAATTCTGCCGCAAGGCTGTAGCCGAGATCCGTCGCCGCGGCTGGTGTGATCCGGTTGAAAGGACGGACTGAGAGCATCAGGGACCGCACGCTGACGACAAGGCCGCCCTCAGCTACATTGCAGCTGATCAGTTTCCCGAACGTGGCCGTTGCGAACGCCACAGGCCGGGCAACATCTGCAGTGGCGTCGCAGCCATTTTGACGTGCCACACCCCCTTGTCTGCACACTGCCAGGCACACCAGTCAGCCGTGCAACGGCTCATGACGCATACGACTGAGCCTGGAGGCAAGTTCTTCGTCCATGGGGAAGCTGTGCCCATCCTCGGGGAAGGTGCCCGCACGTACTTCGGCGCAGTAGGCGGCGACCCCATCTCTGATACAGGCGCCGGCATCGGCAAAATGTTTGACGAATCTGGGCTTGATGTCGGAATACATGGCAAGCAGATCCTGAAGCACCAGCACCTGCCCGTCACAATGGGGACCAGCGCCAATGCCTATGGTAAAGGCTTGGACGCGACTGGTGACAAGCCGGGCTAATGGTGCCGGAACGCACTCGAGAACGATGCCGAACACGCCTGCTTCGTCCAGGGCTGCGGCATTTTCCAGAAGCTCCATAGCCGCCCGTTCCTCGCGTCCCTGCACACGGTAGCCTCCAAGCGTGTTGACTGACTGAGGCGTCAGGCCCAGATGCCCCATGACCGGGATGCCGCCGCGTGTCAGGGAGCGTACGAGCTCATACAGCTCCTGGCCGCCTTCAATCTTAACCGCCTGCGCACGCCCATCGGCCATGAGACGGGCGGCGTTGGCCAGGGCGTCACGCTCGCTGACCCGGTAGGACATGAACGGCATATCGACCACAAGAAAGGCGTCTCCCTGACCGCGGGAAACAGCCTTTGCGTGATGGACCATGTCATCCATGGTGACGGATACGGTATCTTGATAACCGAGCATAACCATGCCCAGGGAGTCCCCAACCAGGAGCATGTCAACGCCCGCGGACGAGCACAGTCGCGCCATGGTGTAATCATAGGCCGTCACCATGGTTATTTTCTCTCCACGCTCCTTCATGGCGCGCAATGTAGTCACTGTCTGCTTCACTCTGCCTCCTTGGGGCGCATACGCCTCGGGTATATCAGCCAGGGCTGTGCCCCGTTTCTGTCGCCAATTTCACTGTACTTGTCAAACGATAGTATCTGTTCATGGGGTTGCTGGAACCAGCCCCAATTGGGCACTTACTTCACTGCCTTTCGACTCAATTTTTATAGCATGAGAGATCCTGGGGCTGCAGGAATCTCGTGACCAGTTGTTCTCCTTCAGCATCTGCGTGAGGCGTACTTCAAACTGCTGCTTCTGAGATTCAAGACGAGCTTCGTTTTCTACGCTCTCGGATTTGAGAAGTGATTTGTAGAGAGCAGTCATCTCTTCAGGGGGCAGCTTTGCAGTCGTCTTTCTATCGGGCAACAGTTCATGCTTCCTCAAGTCCCTCGTGAACGGATACGTTTTTTCGTCCGGGACAGCACTGCCGACCAGACCATGTGTGACAGACTCTGCACCAGTCGACGTAC
>CAZJPT010000020.1:0-14308 GCA_964547835.1 uncultured Desulfovibrio sp. | reverse complement strand
CGGTTTTCTACTAGTTCAAAATTTTGAACCTTCAAAAAACTTGGAAATAGGTGTTTCATAATGAAACAGCTCTAATTATCATCGCAGCCCCAAGACAAATAATTATTGCGGTTATCCGCATTTTTTGTTCGAGTTTCAGCAGGGCGTGTCAGAGGTGTGTTGTGTCAGTGAAGTGCCCAAAGCGAAAGATTGCTAACGCAGGCAATCCCAACTTGCGCGAGAGCGGCTTGTATTCCCATTGCTAAAGCCATGGGCATTACGCCGCATCTGGTAACCGCTCATATGCAGACTGTCCATCCGGCGTGAAATGCGCAAAGGTCGGGGAGTCTTGCGACAAGCCCTGACCTTCACAACTTACGTTTCAATGCCGATCTCCCCCAACAGGAAAAGGCGATCGGCTTGAAGAGCAATACATTAGTACTTCGGATGCTCGTACACCTTGAAGTCCCACTTCTTGCCGGGGTTAAACTTGGTCAGGCGCCAGTCACATGCTCTGGCATGTCCTTCCATACCTTCGACCCTGGACAGTCGGGAAGCGTAGGCGCTGATGGTGGTGCACACTTCAGCAGAGACAGGTTCTTGATAGGTAAGGATCTTCAGATACTTGTGAATGTTCAAACCACCTGTGTGGTGAGCAGCCTTCTTGGTAGGCAGAATATGGTTGGGGCCGGAGCACTTGTCGCCATGAGTGACGGTGCTGTACTCGCCCATGAACAAAGAACCATAGGAAGTCAGATGATTCAGCCACCACTCAAGGTCAGCGGCCTGCACTTCGAGGTGCTCGGGAGCATACTGGTCGCTGACAGCCACAATCTCTTCCCTGTTCTCGCAGAGGATAACCTCGCCGTATTCAGCCCAGGACTTGGCCGGGGTAGCCGGGTCGGGCATGTCGGCAATGAGCTTGGGCATGATTTCAATGACCTTCTCGCCGGGTTCGCGGGAGGCGGTGATGAGCCATACAGGAGAGTTGATGCCGTGCTCGCCCTGGGAGAGCAGGTCAATGGCCACGGTCATGGGGTCAGCAGTCTTGTCGGCAATGACAGCGATTTCGGAAGGACCGGCGAACAGGTCAATACCGCATACGCCTTCACTGGCCAGGATAGCCTTGGCTTCAGCCACATAGGCGTTGCCGGGACCGGCGATGATGTTGGCTTTTTTGCCGGTGAACAGACCGTAGGCCATAGTGGCGACGGCCTGAACGCCGCCCATCTCGAGGATAATGTCAGCTCCGGCGAGATCCATGGCATAGCATACGGAAGCGTCGATGCTCTTGCCACGGGGCGGAGTGGCGGCGATAACGACGGGCACGCCGGCCACCTTGGCGGTGGCGATGCTCATGAGTGCCGAGCAGGTGTGGGCAAAGCGGCCACCGGGGATGTAGCAGCCGGCTACGTCCATGGGAACGACCTTCTGTCCGCAGCGCACACCTGCGGGAGTGACTATCTCAATGTCCTTGATGCTTTCGCGCTGGGCTTTGGCAAAGGCTGTAATCTGATCGTAGGCGAATTTGATGTCGTTCTTGACGGACTCGGGCACACTGGCGATCAGCTCGGCTTTCTTCTCCGGGGAGAGAATGAAATCCTGCTCCCACTTGTCAAACTTTTTCGCGATGGCGCGAACGGCGTCCTCGCCATTGGCGCGGATGTCAGCCAAGATGGATTCGACGACTTTACGTGCTTCACTGCTGTTCTGCTCAGCGGAATTGGATGCTTTCTTCAGGTATTCCATGACAGGTTCTCCTTATATTGGCGTCAGCTGGTTCCGTCACAGCGTTTAAATATGCGCTGACTGGCGGTTCAGCCTCAACGCTACCACCACTTGATGCTTTCCGTGACGTAATCACGGATTCTCACGAACTCAGGATCGTCAAACTGGCGGGGGCGTGGCAGGTCGACGATAACCTCTTCCTTGATGGTCGAGGGTTTCGGCGAGAGAATGAGAATTCGCTCTGCCAGGTAGACGGCTTCTTCAATATTGTGTGTGATAAAGGCAACTGTAGCGCCAAGCTCCTTCCAGATGCGCATGAGCTCATCCTCAAGGTAGTAACGCAGCTTGACGTCAAGCTGTCCGTAGGGCTCGTCCATGAGCAGCAGGTCCGGATTGATAGCGAAGTTGCGGGCGATAACCACGCGCTGCTCCATACTGGCCGAGAGCTGCTGCGGATAATAGGTGCGGTATTTGCGCAGACCCACGATGTCGAGCATACGCTCCACACGGCGCTCGATTTCGTCTTCGGGAATGCGCTTGATGCGCAAACCGAAGCGAATGTTGTCCTCCACGGTCAGCCACGGAATGGCTGACACTTCCTGAAAGACGAAGGCAATATTGTGCACCTTGGGGTCAGCGGGCTTGCCCTCTACCAGGATGTCCCCCTTGGTAATGGGGATGAAACGCGACAGGCAGTTGAGGAAGGTCGTCTTGCCGCAGCCCGTAGGACCGACGATGCAGAGCATCTCCCCCTTGTATATTTCAAAGTTGATGTCGTTTAAGACAAGCAGATCGTCGTAGCATTTGGTCAGGTTCTTCACAGAAACCTTGACTTCGCGCCCCTTCGCATACTGCTCCTTGTCTCCAATACGCATATGTTGTCCTCCTGATGACATGTGCAGCGTCATCCAGTGTGCGTCAGAGCACCAGATCCGTGTCTTCGGAAATCTGCTTGCGCAGAGTCAGGAAGGCAGGGTCCGTATAGTTACGCGGAGAGGGGATATCAATGATGTATTCCGTCTTGATTTTACCAGGCAGCGCAGACATGACGATTACGCGGTCGCCCAGGTAAATGGCTTCCTCAATATTGTTGGTGACGAACAGGACGGTGCGCTTTTCCTTTTCCCAGATGTCGCGCAGTTCCTGCTCCATGGCGTAGCGGGTTTGCGCATCCAGGGCACCAAAGGGCTCATCCATAAGCAGGATGTCCGGGTCGTTGGCATAGGCGCGGGCGATGCCAACACGCTGCTTCATACCGCCAGACAGCTGTTCCGGGTAGGCTTTCTCAAAGCCCTTGAGACCAACGAGGTTGATATAGTACCTCGCGATGTCAAGCCGCTCCTTTTCCGGCACACCGCGCACGGCCAGGCCAAAGGCCACGTTGTTCTCCACTGTCTTCCAGGGAAAGAGAGCGTAGCGCTGGAAGACCATGCCGCGGTCAGGTCCGGGACCGGTGATGGGCACACCGTCGATGCGTGTCTCACCCTCACTCGGTTCGATGAGGCCGGCGATGCAGTTCAGCAGGACGGTCTTGCCGCTCTGGCCCGGGCCGAGAATGACCACAAACTCATTTTCGTGGACCTTGAGGTTAACCCTGTCGAGCACATGCAGCATCGACTTCTGACCGGGAACTATGAACGCCTTGGAAAGGTTTTCACATTCGATCTTGATTTTCTTCTCGATGGTCATACGAGCCCCCTTCTCCAGGGGCACAGGCCCCGTTCCGCCCAGCGCAGCGAGGCGGCGAGCAGGGATCCGATGATGCCTATGAGAATCATGCCGACGAGAATCATAGGCGGTTTGTTCAGATCCATGCCCTGGATAATGATGAACCCGACACCTTCACGTGCGCCGACCATTTCTGCGGCAAGCACACACATCCACGCCATGGAGAGTGCATTTTGCACACCGGCAAAGATGGACGGCATACATGCGGGGACAGCGACGTTGATGAACTGCTGCCTGCGGGTGGCACCGAAGGATTTCGCCGCATCAATGAGGAGCGGATCCACATAGCGCATGCCGGTGTAGGAATTGAGAATCATGATGACGAACGATCCGACAAAGCAGATGAAGATCTTGGATCCTTCGGCAACGCCCAGCCAGAGAATGGCGATGGGAATCCAGGCGATGGGCGGGATGGGACGCAGCAGTTCGAAAACGGGCATCACGATTTTCTCGCAAACGCGGTTCCAGCCCATATAAAGCCCCAGGGGCAGACCAAGAATAATAGCCAGTGCGAAGGCAATGAGCACTCTGCGCAGGCTGTAGCCCACGTGACCGAAGATGGTGGTGCCGCCGACCCGCGTGTTTAAAAGGCGCAAAAACTCGTTCCAGACATCATAGGGCGAAGGCAGAAAGTCCTTGCTGACATTGAGGGAAACGATGCCCCAGAGCAGGATGAACACGCCGATGGAGGCGACTGGGGCAAGGTAAACCATTAATTTTTTTTTCGTCGCGGTATTGAGTATGCTCATGTCAGTCTCCTGGAGGAAGCAAAGCGTGCTTCAATCTTCGTCAGAATCCAGGACATCAGGGCGCCCAGAAGTCCGATGGTGAGCATGCCGACAATGATCACGTCCGGTCTGGCTATACGTCTGCCAAGCTGAATCATGTAACCGAGACCGGCCGAGGCGGCCAGCAGTTCGGCAGCGACAAGGGTTGTCCACGCCGCATTCAGGGCCAGTTTCATCCCCGTGAATATCATGGGAATTGCCGATGGAATACCAATCTTGCGGAATGTCTCAAAATTAGAGGCACCATAAATCTCGGCCACACGGATAAGCACTGGATTGGTCAAACGAATACCTGTGTAGGAGTTGATGACACAGGGCACAAATGACGCAAGGAAGATGATAAAGGCCTTGGCTGGCATGCCTATGCCCAGCCAGAGAATGGCGATGGGGATCCATGCGATGGGCGGAATGGGGCGGATGGCATCAAAGAGCGGTCTGACAAGCAGGTTAACCTTGGGATACCAACCCATAAACAGGCCCAGAGGAATGCCGACGACGACGGCGACCACAAAGCCGGTCAGTGCAAGTCCAAGACTGGCGGCGGCGTGCTCATAGAGCAGGGCTCCGTCAGGATTGGCGTTATGGAGTTTTTCTATGAAGAGACTGACAACATCGGACGGAGGAACAAGCTGATACTCGCCGACGATCTCCAGGCGACAGATGAGTTCCCAGAAAACTAGGAAGCAGATGAAGCTGACGACGGAAATCCAGTTTTCACGAGCGGCCTTCTTAAAATAACTCTGCTTCTCTATCTCCAGGCTCATCGCTCTTTTTTGCGACTCGTTTGTCGTATTGGTAGGCATGAGAACTCCTGGTTTTCCGGGCCGGCGCCAGGCCGGCCCGGCGGCGATATTTTACTTGGAAGAGGCGCGCTTTTCGGCGACCTTCTTCATGAAGGATGTGTCGATGCCGAAATTGCTCTTCACGTAGCGGTCATATTCCTTCTTGGTGATACGACCCTGGGAGAACATGAAGTCAGCCACGCCGCGAACCCAGGTAGCCAGCTTGGCGGGGTCTTCCATGGCGTCGATCTGTTCCTCCACGTTGAACAGCCTGCGGTACTTGAATTCCTTCTCAACCATTTCCTTAGTCAGTTCCATGCCGCAGTACTCGTTGAAGTACTTGAGCAGTGGTTCGACGCACTCATCGGAATGATCACGCATGAGTTCGACAACGCGCATATAGTAGTCAAGCCAGGCAACTACGAGATCGGGATTTTTTTCGGCAAATTCCTTGCGGACACCGATACCGCCGACGACGACAGCCTTGGCAGCTGCGCCGGAGGATACCTTCACCCAGCCCTTGGCTTCAGCCATGTAGCTCAGCGGAGCCCAGAGGGAGAGAATATCGCCTTCACCGGCGTTAAAGGCTGTAAAGGCCTGGCCTTGTTCCATGTGCACGATGTTGACGTCACTGTCATTGAGACCAAGGGTCTTGAGGGTGGCGGTCAGAGCGTAATGGCCGGTAGACACGGTAGTGGTGAGGATCTTCTTGCCCTTCCAGTCTGCGGTTGTACCGTAGATGTTCGGATACTCGGGGTTCGCTCCCCTGGTTTTCAGGAGCGGAGAATCGGGACGTACCCAGAGGTCGTTGGTCTCGGATTCGTCATTGGAAATACCAATGAGCTTGTACCCGTAGCGAATGCTGGCCATCATAGTCGGCACAGTGCCCATGGCACCGCAATCCCACTGATCAGCGGCCAGGGCCTCAGTCTGCGGGGCACCGGACATAAAGAGCATGAAGACATTTTTAAACGGGGCCTCTTTCAGCCATCCATGCTCCTCGGCATACCACAGAGGCATGCCGTGCATGCAGTTCTGCGCGCTGGTGCGAAGTACAGGCTTGTCGGCAGCAACAGTCATCCGGGGCATCCCCATAAGGACGCAAAGGCAGATGCAGAAAGCCAGAGCCAGGATCTTCTTGTTCATAAGTACCTCCTTAGGAATTGACATAAAATAACGTGCCAGGTTCATGTCTGTGCAGCTGTTTCACTTTCACATCAGCTGCGGGCAAGTTATTTTTGTATGTTTCCTTTCGAACCAGGTTAACATTCTATAAGCAGCCTCAATCCGAGGTTCAGTGTCTGACCTTACGGCATAAGAACGATCTTGGCGGCCTGCGTCTTATGTTCGGCAAGCACCTTGAAGGCCTCCGGTCCCTGGTCGAGGGGACGGTATTCCACCCAGTCGAGGTCACCAAAGACATTGTTGTGCAGAGCAGCTACCGTGTGTTCCATGTCAGCATAGGTATAGGTATAGGTGCCGAGGACGACCAGTTCGGCCAGTGTGATCTTGCGCATGTCCACTTCGGTGCCCCAGTCCTGCAAGCCGATATGCATGAGGACGCCGCCGGGCATAAGACTTTGTATGGCCATGTCGCGGGTCACTTTGCGGCCTACTGCGTCAACTACGTAGCCGTAGCCGTTTTCCGCAGGCGGATTGGCCACAGGGTCAAAGACCCTGGCCCTGGTGTGCTCGGCGCAGGAAGCGCGCCTGAGCGGGTTGGTCTCTGCCAGGTCCACGAACTGCACGCCATAGGACTGCAGCAAAAGAGCCATGAGCATGCCGATGGCGCCCCCGCCGATAATCAGAACTTTCTTTTCCTGCACAGGGCGATCAAGACGGGGCATGGATATATTGAGGGCATGCACAACTGTAGCCGCCGGTTCAGCCAGGACGGCCTTTTTGTGCGACAGCCCCTCGGGCAGTGGGATGATGGAGGCAGCGGGAATGGACATGTACTCGGCATAGGCGCCGGGACGGGTCATGCCGACCATACCGCGGTTGCTGCAGAGATTATCTCTGCCGTTGCGGCAGTAATAGCAGTGCCCACAGGTGATGAGCGGATCGGCAGTTACACACTGACCGGGTTTGTAGAGTGGAGAAGCGCTCTCGCAGATTTCGCCGGACACCTCGTGACCCATGACGAGGCCGGGGTTACGACGAGGGTCATGACCGTGATAGGCGTGCATGTCGGAACCGCAGATACCGGAAGCCTTTACCTTGATAATGACCTCACCGTCATTGAGAACGGGATCTGCGTAATTCTGAATCTGTACCTCATCGGGTTTTGTGTAAACAAGTGCTTTCATACATATTCCAGCATCATGCCCCAGTTCCCGGGGAATGAAAAATGCCGCCTCCTTCGAAACTCTCGTGCGTTCAGTCTGCTTTTTTTCGGCCGCCACGCAAGCGGCGCTACCGTGGACGCCGGCGGCCGGTGCAGTTTCAGGGCTACGGTATATATGCAGGTCGTCCTAGCGGGCGGTAAAGCCGCCGTCGACCATAATCGTCTGACCGGTGATATAGGCTGACGCCTCACTGGCCAGGAACACGGTGCATCCGTAAAGATCCTCAAGTTTTCCGTTGCGGCCTATACAAGTCTGATCCGCATTGTGTCTGGAAAGCTCGGGATTGGAAAAAACCGGCGCAGTCAGTGCGGTGGGGAAGAAGCCTGGGCCTATGGCGTTGCAGGTAACGCCCTTGTCAGACCAGGCCTGGGCAATAGCGCGCGTCAGTTGCACAATGCCTCCCTTGCCGGCCCCGTAGGGCGCCGAGTTGGCAAAGGCCCTAAAGGACTGCAGGGAGGCAATGTTGATAATGCGGCCCCAGCCGCGCTCGGCCATTTGAGGCACCAGTGTCTGCGTCAGGAAGAAGGGTGCAGTCAGGTGCAGGGCAATCTGCGTTTCCCAGCTGTCAGCAGTGATGTCCATAAAGGGCTGGCGCAGGTTGACGCCGGCGGCATTAACCAGGATATCCACCTTCCCAAACTGTTCGAGGGTTTTTTTTCCACACTCCTGGGCGCTTTGCGCTGACGACAGATCTGCGGGAAGACAGTCCGCCTTTATTCCCTGGGCACGCATGTCTGCAACGGATTTTTCCAGCGCCTCCTTGCGACGAGCCACAAGAATGACATGCGCTCCAGCCATGCCCAGGGCACGACCCATGGCTTCACCGATGCCGGAGTTCCCTCCAGTCACCAGAGCCGTTTTACCCGTAATGTCGAACAATGAGAAAATGCTCATGTGAACTCCTTAAAAAGCCTTTTGCTTCAGCTCTGCTCCGTCCTGGCCCATATCGCGCCGGACATATGGCAGCCAGCTGCCTTGCGTCGGGGCATCTGTGTCAGAGAACCGCTCCTGCTCTGACCAGGGGTGGAATGGATATGTTACCCCTGAAGTTCCCCTGTTTTTTTAATGGAAAGTGTACAGGCAAGGATTTGCGTGGTCTGTCCAGATCCCTCTGGAGTATCTGTCATAAGTTGTCATATATAAGACTGTTTCTGACGCAAGTTATCAACGCAGATCAGCAGACTTTTTGTATACTCATGGCACACAGGCCTGCTCTCTGCGTCAATCAATGTAAGGAACAGTCAGAAAACAAATCTTCAGAAATTGCGTACCGTCCATTCGGAGGACGTCTCAAAACGCACAAGACTGTACATAAAAGCACTGTGTTAAGATGGTGTATCCAGAGTTTTGAGATCTCCTCTCGACGTACCATAATAACTTATTGTAGTCACAGTAAATGTTGTGCTGCATCTCTATGGGGAGTAGTCAATTTATGAGTTATTTTTTTGTTCATTACCTGAAACAGCCTGGCAAGACAGCCAGTACACGCTCATCTTCAGCAGGATTGTCATTATCTGACCAGAATTAAAAGCAAGAAACGTGCCGTGGTCTGATACGCTTTAGAAAGAGACACATAAATCAGCATGTTGTAGTTTACATCATATGTCTGACATGCACGCAGCAGCTGCTGCACATAGCTGCCTTGTCGCAACCCTTTCCTTTCCCCAAATTAGAAGCAAAGCGGCAACTGATTGAAAATATTGCAGATTCAGGATATTGCGCGCTTGCAACAACTGTGCAATTCTGCACACGATCTGCCTTTTTATATCTATTTGAAATCACAGCGCAATATAGATAATGATGCATTTGTGCACAAATACCCCTGCATCCGCTGTTCTCCAAAGAAAGAGGCAATCATGCTGCAATATCTTGGATATTCTATCTTTTTATGGAGAACTGCGCTCCGGACAGTCACATGATTTAGAATAGCATGCATTTCGTGGCAAAACAGCGCCCGTAGGCCGTTATATATTCATGTAATTCGATATTTTTGTTAAAAATTACAAGCAGTTGAAGAAAAACTCTAAAAAATCTGTCTTTCGACGGCCGGGCCAGTCAGCAGTGGTTGCCAAAGCCAAAACCGGCTGGTTTATTGTAACACTTTGTTTATTCTATGCTATGTGAGAGCCATGAAGTGCTGCTCCAACAGTCTGTCTCTGCCATGGTGCAGGCATGTCGCAATTCTGCCACATGTCTCCACAAAAATGTTGCAAAAATACACATACCCCTGTGCTTTTATGCACATGACTGGTCGCAATATCACAACTCGGTTGTGAAACCGATGACGCCCCCTCTGCGCAGTCCGGCTACGTCCATGAAAAACATACGTCACAGACACCGATGCGTGGCTCAAGGAGCTGCAAATTCGAAGTTTCCAAGGACAAGGCCTGGCAATGGGCGAATACACGGAAATTGTACTGGCGCACAGCGGGGAGCAAAATCCCCGACACGCCCCTTGCGAACAAATTCCTCAGGAATGCAGGAGGGCCCTGTCATGCCTGCATATGAGGGCCGCAAGGCAGTTGCTTGACCTTCCACTACGGGTCCGTACGGTTGGTGGTGTGGGAGGACGGGACGAGCAATCGCCCCTCCTCCCGGTCAATGTAAGAGCTGATCCGAAAACAGGCCTGCCATCGTGTAAGAAATGGATCTTTCTGATACTGGCTGGACTATTCGGACCATCTCCTAGCGTCATCAACAGATATATGTCTTGTACAAAAACCAGCTTCAACGAACCTGGTACTTTTTATTTTGCTCGAGAACAACGTGATGCAGAGCGGTTAACCCAAGGACATAGCTTATGACACCGAAGCCGGCCACACAACCGCAGCAAGCCGGAGCGATGACTGACTGACGGCGAAACTCTTCCCGGGAGCCTACGTGCGACATATGTACTTCCACCACCGGGACCGAAAGAATGAGCAGTGCGTCCAGCAGTGCGTAACTGTAATGGGTCCATGCTCCGGCGTTGATGACAACGCCGCAGGTGCCGTCATCCAAGGCGCGATGCACGCGTTCGACCATGTGGCCTTCAATGTTGGTCTGGTAGAAATCCAGGGTAACGCCAAGACGACCTGCCTCTTTCTCAAGAGAGCTGTTGATGTCGTTCAGCGTAGCTGTTCCGTATACGCTGGGGTCGCGTCTTCCGAACATGTTGAGATTGATACCGTGCAGGATAAGATAGTCGTGAGGCATGTGTGAGGCTCCGTCCTGTTAAGTTTTGCCGGCGCACGGGCGCGTTACGATGTTCTGGTTGAAAATGTCGCCTGATATCCCAAATTTTCGCTTTTTGCCTCTTGAGCCGCCATGCTGGTACTTAGAGGAGATCTCAAAACTCTGGATACACCATCTTAACACATTGCTTTTATGTACAGCATTGTGCGATTTGAGATGTCCTCTTATCTGGAATAGGAGTTGAGGGAAGTCCGGCAAAGATATATTACACAAATTGTCTCTATAAATTTTTTGTCTGCAGGCGTAATCTGATCCTGTAATTTACTGGGAGTGTTTTTGAAAAACAATTATCGTTTTTGCCACAAATTTCAATATAATATCAACCTAATGGCTGGCAGAAGGCTTGATTTGTTCAGGGGGAGTGTTCCCGTTTCACGAAAATTTTGGGCTTCACTCTTCACGGACTCAGTTCCCTTTCATCACTTTTTTTCGCATGAGCCACCCATAAAAGACTAGAAAAGCCATTGTATTTCCTCTATTGTAACAAAAATCAACCACAAAACAAGAGAGGACACAATGGCTTGTACTAGCATTGCCGAATTTGTTTTAGATGTCAAGGATATTCTGGTGGATAAAGTCACTGCAGACATGAAAATAGAGATAAAATTATATACTTGCGATTCAGCCTGAACAGCCAGAACTCTGCCCGGAATGCGGTAATCCCTGCCTTGGCTATGACCAGTGTTCATCAGAACCTCGCCTGTGGCGTGCCCCGCTTGGGACCATTGCAAGGTCTATGTCAGGTATAGACCATGTTGGATTCAGAGGAGATCTCAAAACTCTAGATACACCATCTTAACACATTGCTTTTATGTACAGCATTGTGCGATTTGAGATGTCCTCTCAATGTCCGGCGCATGGTGTGATCATCGAATCAGTACCATGGGTCTTCCCAAAAGACAGGTTTACAAAGATGTTCAGGTCCCGGATGACCGGGCAGACAAGGTATTCATGCCTGTGTCAATATGAAACAGAGCCAGTATCTGTCGAACAAAGTCAACCTTATCAGCTTAGCGCTCCCGGCTTGCAATACGCAAAAATAATGATTATATTATAAAATCTATAGGGTAACCGTCTTTTTATAAAAAAATGGTTCGACTGACTGCAACAGTAATAGCTGCATGTCGCTAATACAATGCTCTGATTTTTATTTCAGATCAGATATAATTCACAGCAATAGCCATCGTATCCTTGCGGCCCTGGCAGAAGCCTTCCCAGGTGAAGCCAGGCGAATATATGGTGGCAGACGTGATATTATGTTGTGACATGCTGCAGCATCGTGCATCTACCGGATTCTCTGAGGAGTTCCCAATGCAAGAGACGTCTTTAGACATTGTCCGCTCGCGTGATCCGGGCTTCATCAAAGAAGTCGAGTCAGAGAGCGGTCAAAACATTTCCACCTGTTATCAGTGTGGAAACTGCACAGCCGGCTGTCCAGCTGGCTTTACCTATGATCTGCAGACCAATCAGGTTATGCGCGCCGTTCAGCTAGGACTAAGGGAACAGGTACTGCATTCCAGGTCAATCTGGATGTGTCTGTCTTGTTCCACCTGTTCCCTGCGCTGTCCCAACAATATTGACGTGGCCACGGTCATGGAGACCCTGCGGCATATGGCACGCAGAGAGGGCATTGATAACGTGGGCGTAATGAACAAATTCTGGCTCTCCTTCCTGAACACTGTTCAGGCCTTCGGGCGTAGCTTTGAAATCGGTACCATGGCGCTCTACATGATGCGCTCCCTGCGTGTGTACACGGACGTTGATCTCGCTCCGGGCGCGCTGTCCAAGGGAAAGCTGGGCTTCAAGCCCCATGTGATCCCCAATGGCGGCGCCAAGGCAGTGAACCGCATCTTCAAGCGCTATAAGGAACGCTGCAAGCGCGAAGGAGTTCGAGCATGAATATAGCGTATTACCCTGGCTGCTCGGCCAAGGGCTCGTCCCTGGACTACGAGCTTTCCACTGAGGCCGTGTGCAACAAGCTCGGCCTGGTGTCCAGGGAAATCCCGGACTGGAATTGCTGTGGCTCCACGCCCGCCCACGCGGTCAGCACAGAATTGTCCGCAGCCTTGAGCACACGCAATCTTGCTCAGGCGGTAAAAATCGATGCGGACGTGATTATGACTCCCTGTCCCTCCTGCTTGTCCAACCTGCGGCACGCCAGGGAGCGCATGCAAAATCCCGCGTTCCGTGAACGCGTCAATGAACTGCTTGACGAGCCCGCGCCGGAAACCCTGCCCGAGACCACGTCTGTCATGCAGATGATAGGCCGGCTTTATGACGCTGACGCCATTCGCACGCACGTGGTCAACAGCCTTGCGGGCATCCGCATTGCCCCCTACTACGGCTGTCTCATGAGCCGTCCCGCTGAACTCATGCAGTTCGGTGATCCGGAAAATCCCACCCTGATGGAAGACCTGCTCAAGGCCTGCGGTGCCGATGACGTGCTGGATTTCCCTCTCAAGACGGAATGCTGTGGAGCGTCCGCAGGAATACCGCATCGTCCTCTGACAGCCGTTAACTGCGGCCGCATCCTGGAACTGGCCACGAGGATGGAAGCTGACTGCATAGTGGTGTGCTGTCCCCTGTGCCAGATGAATCTGGATTTGCGTCAGAAGCAGGCGGGCAAGCGGATGGAAACAAAGTTTGACATGCCCGTCCTCTACTTTACGCAGCTTATGGGCATAGCCTTCGGCATCAACGCGTCCGAGCTCGGATTTGACAAGCTCATCGTGCCTGCCGACCACGTGGTGAACAGAATCCTGGCGCTCAACAACGCCGCCCGCATCAGCAATGAAGGAGGACAGGCATGAGAATAGGCGTATTTGTCTGTCACTGCGGCAGTAATATCGCAGGCACGGTCGACTGCGTCGCCGCTGCCCAGAGCGCGCTGCAGCTGCCGGATGTGGTGTATGCCACGGATCTGATGTATTCCTGTGCAGAGCCAGGGCAGGCGGCTATCGAACAGGCCATACACGACTACAGCCTCACCGGCGTGGTAGTCGCTTCCTGTTCGCCGCGCATGCACGAGCCCACCTTCCGCCGCACCATCGAGCGTGCCGGCCTGAACCGCTATATGCTGGAGATGGCCAACATTCGTGAGCACGTCTCCTGGATCGGCAAGGACAAGGAAGCCAATACCAACAAGGCCAGCGAACTTATTGCCATGGCCGTCATGAAGCTGCGCCACAACCGTCCCCTGTTTGCTCAGCGTTTTGACATTACCAAGCGCGTGCTTGTCATCGGTGGCGGCGTGGCTGGTATTCAGGCGGCCCTGGACTGCGCTGACGGCGGCATCCCCGTCGTCCTCGTGGAGCGCGAACCCACTATTGGCGGCAAGATGGCCAAGCTGGACAAAACGTTTCCCACCGTCGACTGCTCGGCGTGTATCCTTGGCCCCAAGATGGTGGACGTGGCCCAGCATCCCAACATTACGCTCTATGCCAGTTCCGAGGTGGAAAATATCTCCGGCTATGTGGGCAACTTCGAAGTAACCATACGCAAAAAGACCACCTATGTAGACTGGAGCAAGTGCACGGGCTGCGGTACATGTACGGAAAAATGCCCCAGCAAGAAGGTGCCCGATCGCTTCAATGAGAACGTAGGTCTTACCACAGCCATCAATATCCCGTTCCCGCAGGCCATTCCCAAGCGTGCCTCCATTGATCCACGGTACTGCCGCAAGCTGACACATGGCAAGTGCGCCATTTGCGCCAAGCTGTGC
>CAZJPT010000019.1:0-14326 GCA_964547835.1 uncultured Desulfovibrio sp. | reverse complement strand
ATGATTATGGGCTCAGTCAAAATTCAATCACTAAATTCACAAACTTGACACTAGGTCAGAAGCAGGCCATATTCGTCAGGGGCAGTCCCTGAATAAACGAGGTACAACGTATGCGCATTCGTTCATTGATGGTAACAATTCTGGCAGCGGCCGGGTTGCTGATGGCTATGGTTCAGGTCAGTCCCGCAGCCACAAAAATTCGTGTCGGCGCGTCCCCTACGCCCCATGCGGAGATTCTCATGGCCGCGGCCCCCTATCTTGCAAAACAGGATATTACATTGGAAATCGTCGAGTACGCCGACTACGTGCAGCCCAATGTGGCGCTGGACAGCGGTGATCTGGATGCCAACTATTTCCAGCACAAGCCCTATATGGACGATTTCAATGCGCAGAAGGGGACAAAACTGGTGGCAATGGCCTTTGTGCATTACGAGCCCTTTGGCATTTACGCGGGCCGCACAAAGGATCTGAAGGATCTCAAGAATGGTGCCATTGTCTCGGTCCCCAACGACACGACCAATGAGGCACGCGCCCTTCTGCTTTTGCAGGACCAGGGCTTAATCAAGCTGAAAAAACCCAGTTTGACATCAACCCGCCTCGAGGCACCGCAGCTGGTCCGTTCCCTGCCTGACGTTGATTTTGCCATTATCAATGGAAACTTCGCCCTGCTTGGCGGTCTGAATGCAAAAGACGCCCTGGCTGTGGAAGCGTCGGATTCCGAAGCGGCGTCCACCTTCGCAAACGTGGTGGCCGTGCGTGCCGGTGACGAGAACCGTCCCGAGCTCAAGGCGCTGGTCGAGGTGCTGAAGAGCGAGCCATTGCAGCAATTCATGCGTGATACATACAAGGGCGCAGTGCTGCCCAAGTAAGGCATTTCCTCGTGATGCTCTGTGTCCCCGCCCGGGTATCTGCCTGGACGGGGACAACGTTTTTTGGGAATGTGCGCCGTGCACCGGGGACCTCTGGCAAGGCCAGTGTGTGCAGTCCTGGGGTATTATGTATTTGGCATTATTCGGCCTGGCAACGGAGATGACACAGTCCCGGTCGCAGCTTTGCATGCCGCAGGCAGACACTATTGGCGTGTTTTTACGGATTGTTCCTGTCCTGGCGCAGGGTCATGGCAAGCTCGCGAAGCACCATGGCTGCCGCATCAGCGTCCGGTTCCGCCCAGCGCCCTTTAAGTCCTTTCAGGGGACCTTTGCTTTCATGTATGGGAACCATCTGAAAGGGAACGGCGTGCGCCAGGCTGCCTGTCATGAAATCCATGTTCCCCGACCAGCCTGTGGCTACAACATGAAGGCCGCGCAGCATGGCCTCGCGTATGGTGAGCCCATAGCCTTCTGACCTATGGAGGGACAAATAGACGTCGTGCTGCCAATAGAGGTTGTCCAATTCCTCATGGCTCAGAGTCTTTGTGAGGATATGGATTGCCGGATCAGCACACAGTCTGCGCAGTCTTTCCAGTTCTCTGGGGGCAGACGCAGCACCGCTGACCTTGAGGGTCAGCATGGCTCCGCCATGAGGGAAAGCCAGTTTGAAAGCTCGTATGGCTGCTTCGGGATTTTTGCGGCTTATGCCTGAGGTGATATGACGGGGTGCGATTGCGTTAAAAAACAAACGTCGTGGTGTCCTCAAAAACATACCAGGCAGCCGGCATGCTGGTGAGAAGGGCTGTCCAGACCAGGGGTTTCAAACGCATGGGCAGACTGGAGCAGCGTATGACGATAAGGAAAATACAGGTTAAAAGCGAGGGGAGGAGGCGACAGCCATGGAGCAGAAGCATGGAGGGCGTCAGTTGTGCACCGGAGCGCAGCACGGATTCGATCTCCAGAAAAACGATGGCGCCTGTCAGCACAATAACCGGTATCCAGGCGATGGCGCCCCAGAGGGAAACCCACTTCATGGTTTTCGTATAATAGTCACGTCCAAAGTCATCTCTGCGGCGGCGCAGCAAAAGCCAGACAAGGCCGAAGGATGCGGGCAGAGCAAGGGCCAGGGGAAGGATCATGGCGCCGGCATACCACAGCGACGAGGGAAAAAGCTGGAAATTGAAAAGGTCTGGCAAAGAAATCTTGTCCGCATTGGGAAGTTCCAGAGCCATCAGCACTCGCAGTGAGCCAAGAATGGCTGCACAGCCTGCCACACCGTTGATTCCCGAGAGAAAGGCAAGCAATGAGTGACAGATGCGGTGTGCAGCGAGAAAACGCCAGACTGCAAAATGAACGCTCAAGGCTATAACGGCAAACCCAAAGATACACCAGCTCAATTCTACAATATTGGCTACCATGGAGGCTGGTACATAGCTGTCTGAGGAAAAGAAGAGCCAGACTCTGGATCCGACAAGCAAAAGCCAGCCGATGACCAGGGCGACTGAGGCCATCTGCCTTGCCGCCTTGTCATAGGACGAGCGTTTTGAGATGGCACCCGCAACCTGCAGACTGCCGATCATGAAGCCTGAACCAGCAAAAGCCAGAAGCATGGTAAGGGGCACAGTAGCCCCGATAACGGGCAGCGCCGGACCGAGAAGGGGGTGCGCAAACAGTGTCTGCAATATGTTGTTCATAGCGTCGTATTATCGGAATGCAGGTCCGGGAACCTGCGGAATCCGCCTCCTTTAAGGTGTGGCAGTTCTTCATTGTGACGGCTCGCATATAATTCTCAATCGACCGGAGAAGCCGGTAGAATAGAGAATGCGTCCACAAGAAAGTTTTTGCCTTAAAAGGTATGGCTAGGCAAGGGCTGCAATGGTAGGGTGATCATGGGAAATGAGGCAATGCCCTGCTGAGGTCCTGCGTGCTGGTTGCAAATTTGTCAGGACGACAAGACCTGGGAAATAAGAGATGAGCCGAAAACAGGTTTGCCATGGTGTAAGAAACAGATCTTTCTGATACTGGCTGGACTATTCGGATTATCTCCACATGACGCGGTGTCCGCACTGCTGCAGAGAGGAGAAAAACATAATGGAGAGTTGTCGCGCTGAAGAACTCATAGCGGCGTACATTCGTGACTTGTCTGTCCGCCGCAACGCATCCCAGGCCACAGTGACGGCTTACAAAACCGATCTTGAGGATTTGGTATTCTTTCTGGCAGGCAGGGGCATAGATGCCGGTCAACCGGAAACAGTGCGGCAAAGCGATCTGCAGGCATGGCTTGCGAGGCTGTTCATGGACGGCACGGCCAGATCCACCATAGCCAGGCGTCTTTCCGCGACACGCGGTGTTTTCGAATATCTGCACCGCCAGGGACACGTCCCTGACTTGTCCGTCATCCGCATCCGCAAGCCCCGTCAGGATCGGAAGGTTCCAGATTTTTTGAACGTAGATGAAACGACGGAACTCCTTGACGTTGGCACCATGCGCCCGGTTCCCAGGGCCAGAGGAACTACGGACGAACAGGCGCAGGCTCTGCAGCTGCGTGACGCAGCGCTTGTCGAACTTCTCTATGGTTCCGGGCTGCGCGTTTCCGAGGCACTGAATCTGGAAAACAAAGACGTAGATCCCAGGGCGGGCTGGGTCCGGGTCCTGGGCAAGGGCGGACGCGAGCGTCTGGCGCCGCTTTCTGAAACCTCCATCCCCTGTCTCGAGGCATGGCAGAAGGTACGTCCTGTGCTTGCAAAGCCAGATGAACAGGCTCTTTTTACAGGTGCCAGGGGCGGGAGACTGGATCGCCGCGAAGCCAGGCGTATTGTCGCAAGTCTGTGTAAAAGGGCAGGTCTTGCCAGGACTGTTTCCCCTCATGCCCTGCGCCACAGCTTCGCCACACATTTGCTGGATGCAGGAGCAGATTTGCGCTCTGTCCAGGAACTCCTCGGTCATAAACGCCTGAGCACAACGCAGCGCTACACCCATGTGAGCCTGGGTCACCTCATGCAGGCCTATGACAAGGCCCATCCGCTCTCGTCGCGGGCAGAGAGCGGCAAAGACAGGGAAGAGGATTGATCAACGTCGTTGCTCGACATCATCAGGCTGCCGGTCTGCAAGGAAGAGAAAAAAAGCGCAAGAAACAAAAGTGCGTTCTGTCCCAAAAGAAAAGGCAGATTCTGTAGCAGGGGAATAAAGAAAAATAATCGTGATTACAATGTACTGACACGAGTTGTTTCACTTGGCGGCTTCGCCTGCTGCCAGCGTCAAGCAGAAAAAAAAAGAAAACAGGTCTTGGCAAAAAGTATTGCTTGTGCTATCCGGAACAAGTCTATATGTCGGGAAAGCCAGTTTTTCGCCGACGAAAATCAGCCAGAACAGCATCCTTCCGCTCCGCTCTCCCGCGCTGTCCTTTTGTCAGCCGGCATGGGTCGAGACAGGGGGAGGCATCAGAAAACATTTGGAGGGAGGCATAGCTATGTCCGCTTTAGTCCTTGGTCACATGAATCCGGATACTGACAGCATCATCGCTGCCATTGCTGTGGCGGATCTGTACAGCAAACGCGGTCTGGACGTAAAAGCCGTTGCGCAGGGCAAACCCACTCCTGAGACCGAATTCGTGCTGAACAAGTTTGGCCTGACCGCCCCTGAGGTTGTCGAAGACGTGGCCGGCCAGGATGTCTACATGGTCGATTTTTCGGATCTGGCCCAGGCCCCCAAGGGGATGGACAGCGCCAATGTGCTCGGCATCGTTGATCATCACAAACTTGGCGACGTAACCACCTCAAGCCCGCTGCTGTGCTGGATCTGGCCCGCTGGCTGTACCTGCACGGTCATCAAGAATATGTATGACTTTTATGGTGTGGAGATTCCGGCAGGCATTGCCGGCGGCATGCTTTGCGCCATTCTTTCTGACACCGTCATCTTCAAGTCCGTCACCTGCACTGAGGATGACAAGAAAGCCGTAGCCGATCTGGCCAAAATCGCCGGTGTCGACGACGTCAAGGCGCTTGGCCTTGAAATGTTCACGGTGAAGAGCGCCCTTGAGGGCGCCACCATGGATGAACTCGTCCATCGTGACTACAAGGACTTCAACATGAACGGCAACAAGGTCGGCATTGCCCAGCTCGAGGTGGTGGATCTCTCCATGCTCGACAAATATCGTGATGGCCTGCAGGCGGAGATTGAAAAGATTAAGAGCGACGGCCGCCACAGTGTTTTTCTGCTGCTGACCGACATCATGAAGGAAGGCTCTGACATGCTTATCGCCTCTGACGATCCGAGCGTAGTCGAAAAGGCCTTTGGCAAGGCTCCTGAGGGCAAGCATGTATGGCTCGACGGCGTCATGAGCCGCAAGAAGCAGGTCGTGCCGCCTTTTGAGAAGGCTTTCAAAGAGTAGACGAATCGTTTTTTCATCGTCACAGTCATGTCGTCCGGCGGTCAGCGGTGCCCCGCCGGATGGCAAGTTGAAATTTTTCTGAAAAAACCTGTTGACAGGGATAAACGTTAAGCGTAGATACAACCTCACTTCATGGGCCATTAGCTCAATTGGTAGAGCAGTTGACTCTTAATCAATTGGTTTGGAGTTCGAGTCTCCGATGGCCCACCAGGAAAAAAGCCCCATCTCATGGCAGATGAGGCTTTTTTTTTCATGGGAGAATTTGCAAACGGGGACAACCGGGTGATGTTTGAACCATGCCGGTGTCCCTGAAGAACACAGCCGCAGTCCCTGTCTGCTGAGTACAGAGATGGAGAGTCCCATGGCAGGACAGGAAAAGTTGGGGGATTACAGCTGGTATGGATGTTTTTGGGGAACCTGGGCGGTGCTCCCGCCTTCGGCAGTCCCTCAAGGCGCGTTCGGGCACCACTGCCCTTGCTTTTTGCTGTGGACCACGCTTTCTTGTCGTCATCTTCTCTATCCTGGACCGGCATTCAAGTGACAAAGCTGTATCTTTGTGTCAGTACTGAACAAGGCAAGGGGCGAAATCCGATCGCATGGGAATGTTTCCGGCGTGTCGCCCAGCAGTAGGCGCTTCAGCAACTTTGAGGAGTGTGACACATGGAAATTGTTCTGTTGGAAGGTCTTGGTGTTTCCAGTGACGTGCTAGAGAAGCACGCGACCAGACTTGCGGAAATGGGCCACAGCTTCAAGGCTTATGAGAAAAACACGGACCCCGGAGTGCAGCTTGAGCGCTGCGCTGATGCGGACGTCATCATGATCGCCAGCATGCCGCTGGCCAGGTCTGTGGTGGAAAAGGCACGTCAGCTTAAATTTATAGACGTGGCATTCACGGGCGTGGATCACATCCCCGTTGACGCGGCAAAAGAGCGCGGCATCGCTGTTTCCAACGCCTCTGGATACGCTACGCAGGCCGTGGCCGAATTGTGCGTGTGCTATATGATAGAACTTCTCCGCAAGGTCGCGCAGGCACAGGCCAGATGCCGGGCTTCCGAAGGCAAGGAAGGGCTGGAATACAGCCTTCTTTGCGGCAAGACTGTGGGTATTGTTGGCTGGGGCGCCATAGGCAGGCGCACCGCTGAACTGTGCAAGGTGTTTGGTTGCAGAATTCTGGCCTGCAGCAGAAGCCAGAAAAATGATCCCCTTATTGATGCCCAGGTCAGTCTGGAAGATTTGCTGCGCGAGGCCGATATCGTTTCTCTGCACACGCCGCTGACGCCGCAGACCAAGGGAATGATCAATGCTGCAAATCTGGCTTTGATGAAGCCGACGGCCTATCTGCTCAACACGGCCCGCGGCGGCGTAGTAGACCAGGACGCGCTGGCTGCCGCCCTGCATAAGGGACAGATTGCCGGCGCAGCGCTGGACGTGTTCTACGAGGAACCGCCCCTGCCGGCCAACCACCCTCTTCTGAACACGCCCAACACCATTGTGACGCCGCACATGGCCTTTAGTACGGTTGAATCTATGGAAGCCCGCTGCGAGATAGTCTTTAATAATCTCTATGCCTGGCTTGAGGGAAATCAGCTCAACAAGATTTGCTGAGCATGGTTTTGCTCAGCACAGCCCAGCAGACCCCACGGCCAGCCGTCATGGTGACCGTGGGGTTTCTTTTTCGTGAGCCTTGCTTCCGGGTGACTCAGCTCAAGCACCCTCTCCCGAGTATGCCTGGCCGTCAGAGCCCCCTGTGGGCTTTTGTTCCTGCACAAGGGCAGTGTCAGGACAGGAGTTGACGATGCTGAAAGATAGTCGGGCCCATCGGGAGGCTCAGGAGGGGGACTGCCCAGCTGAGCCTTTCTCTTTCACTGGCCTGAAGTCGAAGGCAGTTGCCTCGTCAGATGCATGATTTCCTGCTGCTGGTTCTGTATCATCTGTCGGGATGCCGGCTACGGCTGCAGCCAGGCGCGAGAGGATCAGCTCTCTCTATTTACAACATTGAAATTATTTACTTAGTTTTGGCTCACCTCTTATCATGAGGGAGAGCCTTGATACGGGTGGAGAAAAAAAGCGCAAACTTGATTGTTGTCCGGTGTATGATTAGGGTTCTGCAATGAAAAGCCATCTGTCTCCTCTTCCTGTCGAATTGTCTGCTTTTGTCAGCCGCTGAAGCGGCAAGGATATACTATGGCAACAACCTGTCTCGTCGTGGTGGACGTGCAGAATGACTTTGTGAGCGGCACTCTTGGCAGCGAGGCTGCCAGGGAAATGCTTCCCCGTCTGCTTGACAAAGTGCGCAGCCATGACGGCCCTTTGCTTTTTACAAGGGACACGCACTACACGAATTATTCTTCGACCCTTGAGGGGCGGCTGCTACCAGTGGAACATTGCATAGAATCTACGTGGGGGTGGCAGATTGTTTCCGAGCTGGACAGTCTGCGTCATGAACGCAAATCCAGAGTTTTTGACAAGGAGACCTTCGGCAGCACGGAGTTGGGCGCGGCGTTGGCGGAAATGCTCGCTGCCGGTGAAATAAATGCTGTGGAATTCGTCGGGCTGTGCACGGATATCTGCGTGGTCAGCAATGCCCTGCTCGCCCGCAGTTTCGCCCCGCAGCTGCGCATTATCGTGGATGCGTCCTGTTGCGCCGGCACCAGTTCGGCAAATCATCGGGCCGCCCTGACGACCATGGCCTGTTGTCAGGTCAAGGTGGTTAATGCTCCAGAGTAAGGAGAGGTGTCCTCTATGAGCCAGTTTGATGCCCGCAACCTGAGCATGGTCATGGATCTGTATGAACTCACTATGGCCAATGGCTACCATGCGACCAGGGAATCGGGGGGCAATCTCTGTTTTGACGTTTTCTACCGCCATAATCCTGACAATGGTGGCTTCGCCATCTTCGCCGGTCTTGAGCAGGCGCTTGATTACATCGAAAATTTGCATTTTGATCATGAGGATATTGCTTACCTGCGCTCCCTCAGACTTTTTACTGAGGATTTTCTTGCTCTTCTGGCAGACTTTCATTTTTCTGGAGACATCGACGCCTTTCCAGAAGGCACCATTATCTACCCCAATGAGCCAATCGTCACAGTGCGCGCTCCCCTGGTGGACGCGCAGATCGTGGAGACTGCGCTGCTCAATCAGATCAATCATCAATCGCTTATCGCCACCAAGGCAAGGCGCATTGTGCGTGCTGCCAGAGGGCGCGGGGTATCCGATTTTGGTGCCAGACGGGCTCACAATGTCGATGCTGCTGTCTACGGGGCAAGAGCGGCCTATATCGGCGGCGTGAACTCCACAGCGACGCTGCTGGCCGGCAAGCTGTTCGGCATTCCCGTTGTCGGTACCATGGCTCACTCCTGGGTAATGTATCACCAGGATGAGTTTTCGGCCTTCAAGCATTACGCCGAGATGTATCCTGAGAACGCCATGCTTTTGGTGGATACCTACAACGTCCTGCACTCCGGCATTCCCAACGCCATACGCGTGGCAAAGGAAGTGCTCGAGCCGAGAGGCTGCCGTCTCAAGGGCGTGCGCATTGACTCAGGCGATCTCGCGTATCTGTCCAAGCGGGCCAGGGCGATGCTTGACGAGGCCGGACTTAAGGACTGTATTATTTCTGCTTCCAATTCTCTGGACGAGTACACCATATCGTCCCTTATTGATCAGGGCGGCTGTATTGACAGCTTTGGCGTGGGCGAGCGCTTGATTACGGCCCGCAGCGAGCCTGTTTTTGGGGCCGTGTACAAACTTGTGGGCGTGGAGCGCAACGGTGTTTTGGAACCGTGCATCAAGATATCAGAAACGGTGGAAAAAATTACCAATCCAGGCAGAAAGCGTGTGTATCGCGTCTATAACGAGGAAGGGCACGCCTTTTCGGACCTTATCACCATGTACGACGAAAAGGTGGACGTGACAGGCTCGTACCGTTTTGTGAATCCGGACAAGCCCTGGCGCAACCGCAGTTTCACCGGAGTCAGTATCAAGGAGTTGCAGATTCCAGTCATGCGCGGCGGCAGGCGGGTAGCGAAACAACCCGGACTGTCCGAGATACGCGACTACGTCGCCGCACAGTTGCGCTCGGAAATCTGGGAAGAAGAACAACGATTTGAAAATCCGCATCTGCACAAGCTCGTCATGAGTCCGAGCTATTACGAAGCAAAGCTGGATCTCCTTTACAACTGCTCCGAAGACCTCAATCATCGCAAAAATACGAACTGAGTCCGGCGGGGGAAGGGATGTGAACGGAAAATTTGGATTCGTCAATGTTGGCTGCGGTCTGTTCACCACTTGCGTGGCGAACCCTGAGGCAAACGTCGACAGCATGATTGCCATGCTGGAAGTGGCTGCTGACGGAGATGGCCAGGGCACTGATGTTCTGCTCTTTCCCGAGCTGGCCGTCACAGGCTACACTTGCGGAGATCTTTTCCTGCAGACGGCCTTTGTGCGCCGGGCTGAGTCAGCCTTCTCACGCCTGATGCGTGCTGCTGATGCACTGTGCCCGCACACTATAGTCTGCTGCGGCCTGCCTGTGCTGCACAAGGACATGCTCTTCAATGCCGCAGCCCTCTTTCAGGGCACACGGCTGCTGGGAGTCGTTCCCAAGACCTTTGTTCCCAACTCCAGGGAATACTACGAGCGGCGCTGGTTTGCGTCCTCCTGGGCCAGGGCGGATAATGTTGTCAGCCTGTGCGGGGCGCAGGTGCCCTTTACCCCGGATCTCATTGTGTCGACGTCGTCGGGTCTGCGCGTGGCCTGCGAAATCTGCGAAGATCTCTGGGTCCCCATGCCGCCAAGTTCGCGGCACGCCATCATGGGTGCCAATCTCATCCTCAACCCCTCGGCAAGCAACGAAGTGGCTACCAAGGCGCGCTACCGCAGGGATTTGGTGCGTATGCAGTCAGGCCGCTGTCTGGCCGCGTATGCCTACTGCTCAGCAGGCCCTGGCGAGAGCAGCACGGATCTTGTTTTCAGCGGCCACTGCCTTGTCTGCGTCAACGGCGTTATCGCTGCTGAAACTCGCGAGCAGAAGGGCGTGACATATGCTGTTTGCGATGTGGAGCGCCTGACCAACGAGCGCCTTGGGGACGTCAGTTTCAACCATAATCCCCTTCCGGCTCAGAGCGAAGACTACATTACTGTCATGGCCGGGGAGCTTGCAGAGACAGGACTTCTACCCAAAAACGTGGAATGTCAACCTTTTGTGCCTCATGGCCAGGAACTTGCTGCACGCTGTCAGGAAATTCTGCATCTGCAATCTCGCGGCCTTGCCAGACGTGTGGAGCAGACAGGAGTCAGCAGCCTGCTCATTGGCGTCTCTGGGGGGCTTGACAGCACTCTTGCCCTGCTCGTGGCCTGCGACGCCTGCGACAGTCTTGGACTTCCCAGGAGCACAGTGCTGGGTGTGACCATGCCTGGCTTCGGCACCACAGAACTGACGCTGGCAAACGCGCTGATGCTTATGGAAAAATTGGGTGTGCGCCAGCGTCGTGTGGACATACGTGCGGCCTGTGAACAGCACTTCAAGGATATCGGTCAGCCAGAAGGGGTCTATGACGTGACGTTTGAAAACGCCCAGGCCCGTGAGCGCATACAGATTCTCATGGATCTGGCCAACATGGAGCATGGCCTTGTGGTAGGTACCGGCGATATGTCGGAGCTGGCGCTGGGCTGGTGCACCTATAATGGCGACCATATGTCCATGTATGGCGTCAACGCCGGTGTGCCCAAGACCCTGGTGCGTTTTCTGGTGGAGGAATACGCCCACATGCATGCCGAGGTGCGGGATGTGCTGCTGTCAGTCTGCGCAACGGAGATCAGCCCTGAGCTTCTTCCGCCGGATGCTGCCGGCAACCGTCAGTCTACCGAGGGCACCATAGGCCGCTATGTTCTGCACGATTTTTTCCTCTACTATTTTGTGCGCTGCGGCTTTGACAGGGAAAAGATACGTGCCCTTGCCGGTGTTGCCTTTCCGGGAGAGGACGAGGCTGTCGACCACACGCTGGACATTTTCTTCAAACGCTTTTTCAGTCAGCAGTTCAAGCGTTCCTGCCTTCCGGATGGTCCAAAGATAGGCACGGTTTCCCTTTCGCCGCGTGGCGACTGGCGGATGCCTTCAGACCTGGACAGGTCCTGGTAAGCGCCGCATACGCCAGTTCCTGGTGCGCTGGCTTATGAACCTTCTGCGGCCTTCATTTCCAGCTGCCTGCCGTCCGTCGTTTCACATTGGAAAAGAACAATCCCCGGCCGATGCAGTGCAGCCGCACCTTGGAGTTCATACCCCAATGTTGTCTGAGAAACATATAGAATAGGGACGTGGTACAAATATCTTGACGCGCCCGGTGTTGCCTGGAAATGAGATTGCCGAAAACTATGCGGATGACGTCCAGGAGGTGAGGCATTCTGCCCAGAGATTGGAAATATAAAAACATGAAATTTTTTAATATATTACATGATGTCTGGCAAGCATCTGCGTCGTTTTGGGGGGAGAAGAGCACAGCGAAGGGTTTGCGTTAACGGACTTGGAGCGGTATTTGGACTTTTTATTCGGTACAAATATCTTGACAGCATATGTCCGAGCGCTATGATAACAGCACGCGGCTGGGGGTGTTTTTGGAAGCTTCTCTGGCTGTGGGAACAAACACTATCGCATGAAGAATGAGGCTCGACAGGCAATCATGGCCACCTCAGCGACATATATCCTTTTTCTGACTCTGTTCCTCACTGAGGGAGGGACACTGGAGGCCGAACAGGACACATCTGTCACGACAATAAGTGAATGCCGCAACGAAGCACAGCGTCAGCAGCAGGCTTTACGCCGTGATTTTGCTTTATCTGTGAAGGAGCGCGGCATGTGTCCGTTCAGAGACGTCAAGATCGTCTGCAAAAAGAAAACTTTGCCGTAGACGACGCGACGTGCGTCCTGGATATTTTTGGGTGCTCTGCGGACCCGGGGTCAGCACGGCGGGGATGATGAACCCGACGCAGTCTGACCTTTTTTTTTCACAGCAGGGGGCGTATCGTCTTGTCTGGCACCCATTCGTGCTTATCTAAGAAAAACAGATCAACGTTAAACTTCTCCTGACTGGTCCCGCCTGATTGCGCGGGGCCTGAGGATTTGAACGCAATCGGCCCGAATGCCGCACCATGTGAGGTACTGGATGAGCACGTTGAAACCGCGGGAAATAGTGGCGGAACTGGACAAGTACATTATAGGTCAGGAGGCTGCCAAACGCATGGTGGCCGTGGCCGTGCGCAACCGCTGGCGTCGACAGCAGCTGCCTGACAATTTGCGTGACGAAGTGGCGCCCAAGAATATCATTATGATGGGACCTACTGGCGTGGGCAAGACCGAGATAGCGCGCCGGCTTGCACGTCTGAGTGCCGCTCCCTTCATCAAGGTGGAAGCTACCAAGTTTACGGAAGTCGGCTATGTGGGACGGGACGTTGAGTCGATGGTAAGGGATCTGGTGGAGATCGCCATCAAGCTCGTGCGTGAGGAGGAGATGGCCAAGGTGGTGAACGCGGCTGAAAAAGCTGCGGAAAACCGCCTGATGGATTTGCTTCTCCCCGCGTCCTTTGGCAATGAACAGCGCCGTGAGACCAGGGAGAAGATACGCCAGCAGTACCGTCTTGGCGTCCTCGATGATCGCGAAGTGGAAATGGAGGTCACTGAGCAGTCCGGCGTCAATCTGGACATGTTCGCCATGCCCGGCATGGAAACCATGGGCGATCACATGAAGGGGTTGTTCAAGAGGGCTTTTCCATCCAAAACGACGCGCCGCCGCCTTAAAGTTAAGGATGCCTTCAAAATTCTTGTCCAGGAGGAGAGTTCCAAACTTGTCGACGAGGACAAGATTGTGGAACAGGCCAAGCACCGTGCAGAGCAGGTTGGTATTATCTTTATTGACGAGATTGACAAGATAGCTTCTTCAGCAGGACAGACACGCAATACAGATGTCTCCCGCGAGGGCGTGCAGCGTGATCTTCTGCCTATTGTGGAGGGGAGTGCCGTCAAGACCAAGTACGGCATGGTGCAGACAGACCACATTCTCTTCATTGCCGCCGGGGCCTTTCATTTTTCAAAGCCCAGTGATCTTATACCCGAACTGCAGGGAAGATTTCCCCTGCGTGTAGAGCTTGAACCCCTGGGGCGCGACGAGTTCCTGCGCATTTTGCAGGAGCCGGATAACGCGCTCACCAAGCAGTACACGGCCCTGCTGGAAACGGAAAACGTGCGGCTGTCCTTCAGTCAGGATGGACTTGAGGAGATTGCCTCCTTTGCCGAGGATGTGAACAGCCGCAGCGAGGATATCGGTGCACGCAGACTCTATACCATCATGGAAAAGGTTCTGGCCGATATTTCCTTCATGGCTCCGGAAATGCCGGGTGCTCAGATAGTGGTCAACAAGGCCTATGTCCAGGAACACCTTGATGACGTGCGCCAGGATCAGGATCTGAGTCAGTATATCTTGTGAGTTTTGATTCTCGTGCCACGGTGCCCCTGGCATCACTACAATTCAAGAAGACAAGACAAAAGACGCCGCGTGATCCGTGACCGGACCTGCGGCGTCTTTTTGCGTGGCATGTTATGAGAGCTGAAAGGTTGTGGCTGTCTTGAGCTGGGCCAGGTGTCGATCAGCTGCAGGCGTCACGGACTACCTTGTCGAAGCTCGTGGCTGTGAAGACGTCGCGCAGCACCAGCGGGCTTGTGGCATTCGGGCCGGCCGGAAAGACTGCCGTGAACGGGATGCTGCGACTGCCAAGCATGTCCAGAAGTTTGGCGCCTGCGGCATTGGCGTCAGTCAGATCCACGCGCAGAAAATCTATCCCGTACCTGTCGCTGATAGTCTTGATGCGTCGCCTGGTGAAGACCGTGGCTTCCACAAATTTGCAGTTGGGGCACCAGTCGGCCGTGAACTCCACGACCATGGGACGCGTCCCCAGCTGGGCTGTGAAACGCTCTATGGTAAATGGTGTCCAGGTGGCCTCGGTTTCTTCTGCTGTCATGGCGAAGCCCGCTGAGCCAATCAGTACAGCCACAAAACACGTACTGGCAACAAAGCGGCGC
>CAZJPT010000018.1:4348-14727 GCA_964547835.1 uncultured Desulfovibrio sp. | reverse complement strand
AGTGGACGAAACCACCCTGGCCAAGTCAGGTGCGGGCTTTTTTCCTGCCCTGCTCAGAGCGTATGACAGGGCACTCCTTGTTGTCCTGCGCCATCAGCGCCTCATGCTGCTGGTGGCTGTAGCCAGCCTTTTCATCACCGGCCTGCTCTACGTGATAGTGCCCAAGGGCTTTTTCCCTGTGCAGGATACAGGGCTTTTGCAGGGCATAGCCGAAGCGCCGCAGCATACCTCCTTCAAGGCCATGGCCGACAGGCAGCAGCGCCTCGCCAACCTGCTGCTTTCGGATCCATCTGTCAAACGCGTGGCCTTCTTTGTAGGTGTTGACGGCCAGAACCCCAGCATCGCCACCTCCAGGATCACTGTGGAGCTCAAGGACCTGGAAGAACGTGACGACAGGGCGCCGGTTATCGCCAGGCGGCTCATGAACCGCGCAGCAGCAGAACTCCCCGGAATCACCCTCTACCTCAATCCAGTCCAGGATCTGACCATTGAGGACCGCAGCACGCGGACCATGTACCAGCTCACCATGGAGGCCGTGTCCCGCGATGAACTTGACGACTGGGAGCCCAGACTCAAGGCGGCCATGGAGGCTCAGCCCGAGCTGGAGTTTGTGGCCAGTGATCTGCTGCCTGCGGGAACCATGGTCTACGTTAACGTGAACCGCGACCAGGCGAGCCGGCTGGGCATCAGCATGGAAGACATTGACGAGGCCCTCTACAGCTCGCTCGGGCAGCGCCAGGTCTCCACCATCTTCACGCAGACCAATCAGTACAAGGTCGTGCTGGAGATCGATGACACCTTCCGCCGCGGCCCCGTAGACATCGAGTCCATCTATGTGCAGACCGAGTCCGGAAGCGCCGTACCCATTACCACGGTGGCAAACATCGAGGAGCGGCCAGTGCAGCTGGGCATATCGCGGCAGGGGCAGTTTCCAGCGGCAACTCTCTCGTTCAACGTGGCCAATGGCAGTCACCTGGGCGACGCTGTGACAGCCACAAACAAAGCCATTGTCGAAAGCGGTGTGCCAGACTCGGTGCGCATCGTCTTTCAGGGCGCCGTCAAAGCCTTTTCATCTTCCACCAACAACCAGCTCTGGCTCATTCTGGCAGCCATTGCCACGGTGTATATTGTGCTCGGCGTTCTCTACGAAAGCTATGTGCATCCCATTACCATCATCTCCACCCTGCCGTCAGCGGGCATAGGCGCCCTGCTGGCCCTTATGATCGGAGATATGGAACTTGGCGTCGTAGGCATAATCGGCCTTATCCTGCTCATCGGCATCGTCAAGAAAAACGCCATCATGATGGTGGATTTTGCCCTTGAGGCCGAGAACAAGGAGGGCAAGGACACCATCACCGCCATACATGAAGCCTGCCTGCTGCGTCTGCGCCCCATTCTCATGACCACATTGTGCGCCCTGCTGAGTGCGCTGCCCCTCATGCTCGGTATGGGTATGGGCGCTGAACTGCGCCGTCCTCTGGGCGTCACCATGGTAGGCGGTCTCATCTTCAGTCAGCTGCTGACTCTGTTCACCACGCCGGTAGTTTATATCTGGTTCGATCAGTTCTCGCGTCACCGCAGGCAGACTGACAGCAGGGCCCGTGCAGCCAGAGGAGGCCGTGATGGCTAAGCAGTCCTGGTGGCGTCGTCTGCTGGGGCTTGCTCCCCATGACGCGGATAAGGACGCGTCCACGGATGCGGCAGACCCGGGCACAGAGTCCGGCCAGTCTCGCAGACGCGAGGCAGCAGCGATGTCAACGGCCCGGGAAGGCGGCAGCTCCATGTCTTCGGCGCCGAACACTCATGGCACAATACGCCCTCATGACAAAGCTGACAGTGATGACGACGTCATTGACCCGGTTGCGGACGACGAGGAAGACAACGGCCACAGCAGTCACCCAAGGCGCCTGGGCCCCAGGTACCTTCCTCTGAACATTTCGTCCACCTTCATACGCAGACCTGTAGCCACCACGCTGCTCACTGTGGCTCTGGCCCTGGCCGGTGCCGTGTCCTTTCAGATGCTGCCCGTAGCCCCCCTGCCGGAAGTGGACTTTCCCATGGTCTTTGTGCGCGCCAGTCTGCCGGGCGCAGGGCCGGAAACCATGGCCACCACAGTGGCCACGCCCCTGGAGCGCGCCCTGGGGCGCATAGCCGGCGTCAACGAAATGACGTCCAACAGCTCCCAGGGCTCCACCCATGTCATGCTGCAGTTTGATCTCGACCGCAACATAGACGGTGCAGCCCGCGATGTGCAGGCGGCCATCAACGCAGCGCGTTCGACCCTGCCCACCATGCCCTCCAATCCCACCTACAGAAAAATAAACCCGGCGGGCATACCCATCATCATTCTGGCGCTCACATCGGACACTTTGTCCAGCTTCGAAATGTACGACATGGCCCAGAATATTCTGGCCCAGCGCATCGCCCAGGTGCAGGGCGTAGGCGAGGTCACCATAGGCGGCGGCGCCCTGCCGGCTGTGCGCGTGGACGTCAATCCACAGGCCCTGTACCGCAACGGCCTGAGCATGGCTGACGTGCAGGATGCCATCAGCAGGGCCAACTGCTTCATGCCCAGGGGCATGGTAAGCAACGATCTGCATTACTGGCTGATAGGCGTCAACGATCAGCTGGACGATGCGGCACAGTACGGCGACATTATCATCACCCACAGTGAAAAAGGCATAGTCCGCCTCAAGGACGTGGCCGAAATCAGCGCTGGTCCGCAGGACGTGCGATCCATGGCCCTGTTCAACAACAAGGCCGCAGTCCTGATGATGGTCTCAAAATCACAGGGTGCCAATATCATTGAGACCGTGGATCGCATCAAGGCCATGGTGCCAGGCATGCGCCGCTGGATCACAGGCGCTGTCAGCCTGGACGTGACCATGGATCGTTCGGTGACCATACGTGCGTCCCTTGCTGAGGTGGAAAAGAGTCTGCTGCTGTCCATGGCTCTGGTGATCCTCGTGGTCTTTCTCTTTCTGCGCAACAACAGAGCTACGGCCATTCCTGCGGTGGCAGCGCCGGTTTCCCTCATTGGCACCTTTGCGGTCATGTACGTGTGCGGCTACACGCTGGACAATCTTTCCCTCATGGCCCTGACCATAGCCACAGGCTTCGTGGTAGACGATGCCATCGTGGTACTGGAAAACATCGTGCGGCGACTGGAGAAGGGGTGCACGCCCATGCGGGCCGCCCTGATTGGCTCGCGCGAGGTCTGCTTCACCATTATCTCCATTACCCTTTCCCTGGTCGCCGTTTTCATCCCCATTCTGCTCATGCCTGGCATCATGGGCAGCATTTTCCAGGAATTTGCTGTTGTCCTGGCTGTGGCTGTGCTCATTTCCATGGTGGTTTCGCTCACCACAACGCCCATGATGTGCGCCTGCATACTGCAGACCAGGGACGATTATCTGGCCTCACAGCTCAAGGCCGCAGATCGCAGTGGCCTTTTTGCCCTGCTGAGAAACACCTGGCTGGCAGTCCTGGACGCCTGGGCGCGCCTGCTTGACGCACTGCGCGACAAATACGCTTCCAGCGTGCATGTGGTCGTGGATCACCCAAGGATCACCATGACCGTGTTCTTCCTGGTGCTGGCTGCCAACGTCTGGCTCTACATCATCATCCCCAAGGGCTTCTTTCCACAGCAGGACACGGGCATGATCATGGGCGGCATACGTATGGACCAGAGTCTGTCCTTCCAGGCCGGCAGTGAGAAACTCAAGCGCATTCAAGCCATCGTGCGGCAGGATCCAGCCGTGGACATGGTGTCCTCACACTATTCCGGCGGCCGCGGCAGCTCAGGCATGTTCATCACCTTGAAGCCGCTTGCAGAGCGCGGCGTTAACGCGCAGCAGGTCATTGACAGGCTGCGGCCCAGGGTCATGAACGAACCAGGCACCCAGGTATTTCTACAGGCAGCCCAGGATCTGCAAGTGGGCGGCCGATCGTCCAGAAGTCAGTTCCAGTACACCCTGCAGGGCGACAATCTTGACGAGCTGCGTCAATGGAGCCGCAAACTTGCCGAAGAGATGAGCAAGAGCAGCGTGCTCAAGGACGTTGATTCTGATCTCGAGGAGCGCGGCCTGGAAACAGTGCTCACAGTCAACCGCGATCTGCTCTCGCGCTATGGCGTAAGCATGAGCGATTTTGACAACGCTCTGGGACTGGCCTACGGCCAGAGTCAGATCAGCACCATCTACGGTGATCGCAATCAGTACAAGGTGGTTCTGGGCTACGGTGCTGACTGGTGGCAGGCGCAGGAACAGCTGGAGGTCGTGCGGCTGCCAGGAAGCGACGGTCTCGTGCCCCTCTCCAGTGTGGCCACCATCAGCACAGGCTACAGCTCACTGTCCGTACGCCATCAGGGACAGTTTGCAGCCATTACCATCTCCTTTAACCTGGCAGCCGGCAAGGCCCTGTCCGACGCCCAGCGCGAAATTGAGGAAGCTCAGGTGCGCATCGGCATGCCAAACACGGTCATCGGTTCCTTTCAGGGGCAGGCCAAACTCTACAGCGATACCGTCTCCAGCATGGTCATTCTTATTCTGTCTGCCATTGTCGTGCTCTACATCGTGCTTGGCATTCTTTACGAGAGCCTTATTCATCCGCTGACCATTCTCTCCACCCTGCCCCCTGCCGGCGGCGGGGCGCTGATAGCGCTTATGCTCTTTGACGCCCAGTTTACCATCATAGCCTTAATCGGCGTCCTGCTGCTCTGCGGTCTTGTGAAAAAGAACGCCATTCTCATGATTGATTTTGCCCTCACAGCAGAACGCACGTTGCACATGAAACCAAGGGAGGCCATTCTCACGGCCTGCAGGCTGCGCTTCAGACCCATTATGATGACCACCTTCGCGGCCATGTTCGGCGCAGTACCCCTGGCCATCGGTCAGGGCGACGGTGCGGAGCTGCGTCAGCCCCTGGGCATTGCCATCGTAGGCGGCCTTGCCGTGAGCCAGCTGCTTACCCTTTATACAACGCCTGTCATCTTCCTCTGCCTTGACAACATCCGCCATAACGTCATCTTCCGCCGTCTGCGCTTCCGCCATGGCGAGCGCAAGGCGCGGCTGCTCATGGCGCTGAGCACAAGACTTTGAGCTTAGGAACTGCTGGAAAACAACATTATGTTTTATAACGCCAAAATTGGCTATTGAGACCAGTTTGAGCAGGAAAAAGCCTAATGTTACTTTACCGCAGTTCCTTAGTAGCGGTCGCAAATTTTGCCGATGCTTTCCAGAAAAACAGAGGCGTCAAGATACGCGCCATGCATCCAGCTTTGTTCTGGCCTGCAGCCTCGCGAATTTCGTCATTGGAGGTGCTTTTGCGAAACACGCCCCTGCGCGGTCAATGGCTTTTTTGCTGACAGCTGGTTCCATGGCGTTCCCCTCAGGGTTACTGCAGTGCAGGCATACGGTCCTGTCTCTCTGGCTGCAAGCCAGGCGATGCACGACACAGAAAAGACACCGCGGCTGGAAGCGGGGTGGGGCGTTGTCCTGCCTCATGAACGGCCCGAGAGTTGTTTCAACCAGGCTTGAAGCAAAAGAGCTTGTTTCAACTGAACGGGCATTTTGTTGAAACAAGCAGAGGCAGCCCTTCTGGACGATGGCTCAAGCCCTGTTGCTGACCGTATTCCCATCCTGGTGCGAGCTGTTCCCAAAACCCGCCACAACTTGCATAAAAATACGCTTGTCTCTCATACAAAGGCTTTATTGAGCAGCGAGCCCCTGTTGTTGACATTAAGCGGATGTCGGCTATATTTGTATCATATGGATACAGTGCGACATTTTCTCGTTCCATAGTCCTAAATTTTCGCCAGCCGGGAACAATGTCAATCCAAATCGTCGTCTGAGGACGTATTTTTTTAATTGGCAAAAGTTTCTCTTTTTGCCTCTTGAGCCACAAAACTGGCAGTTATCTGGAATAGTGCTTCAGGCGAGCTCAAGTTATTTTTGTACGGTTTTAACTATTTTTATGGGAGGAAATTCCATGCTGAGTTTCTTCATCTGTCTGGGCCTGCTTGTCCTGGGATACTTCACCTATGGGAAAATGGTGAATAGAACATTCGGCCCCGACGACCGCGAGACGCCTGCCATCACCATCAATGATGGCGTCGATTACGTTGTCCTGCCTCAGTGGAAACTGTTCCTGATCCAGCTGCTCAACATCGCCGGCCTCGGGCCCATCTTCGGCGCCATGGGCGGCGCTCTGTGGGGCCCCATCGTCTTCCTGTGGATCACCTTCGGCACCATCTTTGCCGGCGCCGTACACGACTTTTTCTCCGGCATGATCTCAGAGCGCAACAAAGGCGCCTCCATCTCCGAAGTGACCGGCATCTACCTGGGTCCCTTGATGAAAAACGTCATGCGCGTTTTTTCTGTTGTCCTGCTGGTCATGGTTGGTACCGTGTTTGCCGTTGGCCCTGCCGGCCTTATCGTCAAGCTCTTTTCCGAAGGCGGCTTCACTGAAGGGTTGATGGTCAACACCTACTTCTGGCTGGTCGTTGTGTTCACCTACTACTTCATAGCCACCTTCCTTTCCATCGACAAAATCATTGGCAAGCTGTACCCCGTCTTCGGTATCTGTCTGATCGTCATGGCTGTAGGCGTGGGCTTTGGCATAGTTAGCAATCCCGATGTACACATACCTGAACTCTGGGATAACTTTACCAATATGCATCCCAAGGGCACACCTGTCTGGGCCTTTATGTTCATCACTGTGGCCTGCGGCGCCATCTCCGGCTTCCATGCCACCCAGTCCCCACTCATGGCCCGCTGCATGAAGAGCGAGCATCAGGGCCACTTTGTCTTCTACGGCGCCATGGTCTGCGAAGGCGTTATCGCCCTTATCTGGGCTGCCGCCGGCTGCTCTCTCTACGAGGTCACAAACGGCACCTCGACCGGCCTGCTCGCCAACATGGCTAACGGCCAGTCCGCAGCCATTTACGACGTCTGCGCCAAGACCATGGGTGGCATTGGCATTGCCCTGGCCATGCTCGGCGTTATTGCCTGCCCCTTTACATCCGGTGACACGGCCTTCCGTTCCGCCAGATACACCCTGGCTGACTGGTTCCGGCTGCCTCAGGCCAGCTACAAGAACCGCCTCATGCTTTCCGTGCCGCTTTTGCTGGGCGGTGCCTTCATCAGCCAGCTCGACTACACCATTGTGTGGCGTTACTTCAGCTGGACAAACCAGACTCTGGCTATGATTGTGTTGTGGACGGCGTCCATGTATCTCTACCTGGAAAAGAAAAACTACTGGCTGACCGCAGTGCCTGCCACCTTTATGAGCGCAGTGTCCGCCACCTACTTCTGCATGGCTCCTGAATGCCTCGGTCTTGTGGTACAGCTGCCGGTCACAGTAGCCTACCCCATTGGCGTGGGCGTGGCCGCTCTGTTCCTGTACCTCTTCCTGAAGGCAACCAGGAAGCGTCCGCTGGCGTAGTTGCGTAGTGCCGGCCGCATAACGGACTTTTGTTCGAGGGCTGTCCTGTGGGGCAGCCCTTTTCTCTACAAGCGACTGGAGACAGCATGTTCCTCTTCAAACCCTCCCCTCTCAACAGCAAGACCATTGATGACGACACCCTGAAGGCCGACAAAAAGGGCTGTCTGCACTTCGGCCCCTGCGGGGTTGGTGAAAAGGCTCTGTATCTGAACAGCTTCCTCATAGACCGCAACTACTACGTTCACATTTCTACAGTAAAGCGCGCCTACAAACGGGTGGCCATGAGCAAGGGCGGATTCACCGGCAAGGGGATCTTCGGCTCCATTCCCTATCTGGTGGTGGAACACAGCGGCGGCGAACAGGTCTGTACCTTCAAGCACGAGCATCACGTAGACGGCATGCTTGCCGAAATCAAGCACCGCTGGCCAGGGATCAGGACCATGTCCGCTGCCGCCGAGAAAAGGCTGGCCGAGGCAAAGGCCGCCGAAGAGGCCAGCTACAAGAAAAACCTGAGCAAAAGTGCCAGACAGGCCATTGCTCGCCTGGAGAAAGCCAGGGACTACCTGGATCAGCGCCAGGATCTGTGTATGCGTCTTGCAGCAGACAGCAAGGCAAAGCGCGTCAACCTCATGACCCATCCGGCTGCACGCTGGGTGGCCTTGAGCATTCTTCTTTTCGCCGTGGTCGCGGCCGGCTACGGCATTGCCCTCTATCTCACTGACAGCGGGGACACAGGGCTCTATATTATGCTCCTCGGATTTATGGGCATCTTTCTCTTTTCCAGCTCGCGCGTCCTGCCCACAGCCCGCACAAACGCCAGGGTCCTCGCCGCAGCGCTGGAAAAAACCCGGTCTGAAATGGCAGAATACGTGGCCGGATTCCCGGATTTTCCCCTGCCCGCACGCTATGCTCACCCGGCAACCTTGACGCGCATGATACGCTCCTTGCGCCAGGGGCGATCCGAGACTGTCGAGGAGGCCTATAAGGATATGAAGAAGGTGCTCAAGTCCCTCAATTCCTCGGTGAGCGTCTCGCAGACAGAATATGACGAAGTAGTGGCCATCAAGCCCATGTTCCTGCTGGAAAACTACCGCTGAAGCAGCGCCCCTTGCAGACGCCCATCCACATGGAGAGCCGGGTGTGCCGTCGTAACTCTGCTGAAGCGCCTGTCTTTGGGACATAATGCGCCAGTGGCGCCCTGGCTGTGAATGCGTGGTTTTAGAATTTTTTGCTTTTCCACTCTGCCCGTGCTAAGGATTGACATGCAGGCCGCCGATGTTGCATCAAGCTGTGGTGACGCAGTCTGTGCCGTGTCAGCGGCACGCCCTTAGGGAGTGGGGAGAGCCCTCCGCCTGTCGCCTCTCCATCCGGGCACAGCGAGCATGTCACGATATGAACGCGTACAGGGTCGTGACATAAGCTCCAGCTGCTTCAACTTTTGCCCTTGTGGCAATCTCCGGCCCCCTGTGCGGGCTGCACCGTTTTTTGAAAATGAACGAGAGTGACTCGTGGTCTGAACAAGACCAGCCGCACGTGCGCTGGGACACAAGCCAACTGTCTTGTTCCGCAGCGCGGACGAAACATACAGAGCGGGATGGCCTGTCTTCGCAAAGCCGTCCCGGGTGGCAGAATCCCGCAGACGAGGTTCTGGAGGCATAATGGCAAGCCAAGGCAAGCAGGCTCCTACGGTGGAGCAATTTCTGGAATTCATGAACCGTAACAAGATGAACACGACGGCCCAGCGCCGCCGCATTGCGGAAGCTTTCTTTAATCTGCCCGGTCACCATACGCTGGAAGAATTCTATCAGCACATGCAGAAACTTGATCCCTCCATCGGGCAGACAACAGTCTACAGGACGCTCAAACTGCTCGTTGCCGCCGGGCTCGCTTCGGAAATCCATCTGACCGACAGCGTCGCCCATTACGAGGTCGTCAACGAAGGGGCTCATCATGACCATCTGCTGTGCGTGAACTGCGGTAAAATCGTCGAAATCTACGACGCCAGCATCGAAAAGCTGCAGCGCAGCATTGCTGCCGAACATAACTTCACCCTGCTCGGCCATTATCATGTTCTTTACGGCCTGTGCCTGCAATGTCGCGAGGCTCAGGACAGAGAGGACGAGGGCATGCCCGACAACGTCAGACTCACGGTGCAGCAAAAATAGTTGTCTTTCCCTTACGTTTTTTTACGGCGCGCACGGCAGGAGGTTCCTGCCTCCCGTGCCGCCTTTTTTTTCGTCCGAAGCCGGCCAGGGGATCAGCACGAAATGCCTTCCCAGACCAAGATCGATTTCTGCAGGACTGACAAGTCCATGTTCGTCGGAAATTTTTCTGATTTCCGCTGTGAGAGCAATGGGGAGCGGCCATTTCCCGGCGTGTGTCCGCAGTGCACGACGCTGTCCGGGCGCCGTCACCGGCGTCAGCGTGAACATATCATCCTGATGCTCCCGGGCCACACGCAGACGGTCAAAGAGCACGCGGGTAGCACCGTCCGGCTCCAGGGGCTCGATGAACAGGCGCACTGACCCGCCGCAGCTCATGCCGTTGCCGGCCGCGTCACACGTGAGCACGCTGTCCAGAAACTCTCCCACACCCTTGCCTGCAGCCACAGCACGAGCACGCTCGATAACCTCCTTTTCCAGGATGCCTCCACCGATGCTGCCGGCCACAAGACCATCTGCGTCACAAAGCATGGCGGCGCCGGCATGACGCCGGGCCAGCTGGCTGACGACACTGACCAGTGCCAGACGCCGCTTTGTTTGCAGTTGCGCGCACACTTGCTCCACCATGAACATGGCGAACTCCTTTTGCGGACCCTTACTGGCCGCGCCAGGCATCAGCGCCCAGCAAGACGGGTAAAACAGCCGTATTCCTGTGGCAGGGACAGAGACGAAGCCAGAGGCAGAGCAAGATAATCGGCCAGAAGACAGCGGTTG
>CAZJPT010000018.1:0-4338 GCA_964547835.1 uncultured Desulfovibrio sp. | reverse complement strand
AAGCCAAATGGCCCACTACGACAAGCACGCCCACAGGGCTGTGACAGCGGGCCCGCGCCAGAGCCATGACAGCCCGCTGCTGCAGCATCTGCAGGCTCTCGCCACCCGGGGGCGCGAAATTTACAGGATCTTTTCCAGCCTCGGCAAGATCGCCGGGCCAGCGCCGCTCCACCTCCTCCCGTGTCAGCCCCTCCCAGGCTCCCAGGGAACGCTCGCGAAAGCCGCGGTCAGCGATGACAGGCATGGCGCTACCGGCAGGATGAAAGGCGCGGCGCAGGATGTCGGCGCATGTGACGCCGCGCCGAGAGTCTGAGCAGAAAAAAGTCACAGGCCGGTCGTCTCCGATTTCGCTGGCAAAGCGTGCGGCCAGCCGCTCAAAAGCCAGACGTCCGCCTTCTAAGAGAGCGACGTCCAGCTGACCGGTAAAGCACTGCCGGGGATCGGCCTCAGGGGGGCCTTGGCGGAAAAGCCAGATGGCTCTGGCATCATTTGCTGCATTGTGTGCCATTGAAAACCGGCGCAGGTCCCGCCCCTGGATGCAGGAAGGGAGCGCCGCCTCCTCAGCTAGTGATTAGAACATAATGATGCTGCATAATACAACTTTTTCCTTTTTCGTCAATGCAGCCGGCAAGGACGACACACGCCCCAGGACTGACCGGGCAGGCTGAGAGTGTCATGGCCGTTTCAAAACGACATAGAGCCCATGGTCTGCTTCTGTCGCATTCCTGAGGTCTTCCCTTTTTTCTTTATGGTGTATAAAGTAAGTTGCTACAGGAATTGAACGCTCTGGCCATTGTGTTCGGAAAAACACCGGTTGGCGGAGTGTTTGTTTAGGTAACCGACCACGAACTCCCGGGAGTACATCATGGCAAACCCTCTCGATATGCAGCGTTCGTACGCCATTGTTGGTACGGGCGGCTGCGGCAAGACCTCCCTTGCAGAAATGCTGCTCTTTGACGCCGGCGCCATCAGCAGGATGGGCGCCATTGAGGAAGGCACCACCTGCCTCGACTACGAGCCCGAGGAAGTGCGCCGCCGCGGATCCATTCAGCCTGGTTGCGCAACCTACTTGTGGAACAAGAACCGTCACTTCCTTCTGGACATTCCAGGTGACGGCAACTTTACCGGTGATCTTGCGTATCTGCTCAAGGGTGTAGACAGTGTCTTGTTCGTTATCGACGCAGTCGATGGTGTACGTCCCCTGACCAAGCGTTTCTGGAATCACTCTCGTGAAGAAAAGCTGCCCACCATAATTGTGGTCAGCAAGATCGACCGCGATCGTGCTGATTTCCACATGGCCATCAAGAGTCTGAAAACCCTTGGTGTGCGCCCCGTAGTCCTGCAGCTGCCCATCATGGAAAAGGACGTTTTCGTCGGCTATGTGGAAACCCTCACCGGCAAGGCCTATCGTTTCGGTGCCAACGGCACCGTGAGCGAGTGCCCCGTGCCTGAGGAACTCAAGGACGAGCTCTCCGTGCAGCACGACGTGGCTGTGGAATCCATCGCGGAGAGTGATGAGGCCCTGCTCGAAAAGTATTTTGACGAAGGCACCCTGGAAATTGAGGAACTCAAGCGCGGTCTGCGCGCCGGCGTACTGAGCGAGGAACTTTTCCCTGTTGTCTGCTGCTCGGCCATGGAAAACAAGGGCGGCACATTCCTGCTCTCCATCATCGCCAGTCTCCTGCCCTCACCGCTGGAAAATCCCGGCATCATCGACGAGAACGGCAATGAGCACGCAGTTACAGCCGATGGCGACACCACCTGCTTTGTCTTCAAGTCCATGGCCGATCCGGTCTCCGGACAGCTCTATTCTCTGCTGCGCGTACTCTCAGGCACCCTGACCCCGGATTCAGGCATGGTCAACCTGACCAGCGGTGAATCTGAACGCATGGGCGGACTTCTCTATATCACCGGCAAGAGCACCACGGCCTGCAAGGATCCCATGGGGCCCGGCTCCATTGTGGCTGTCTCCAAGCTCAAAACCACCAGGACTGGAGACACCCTGTCCAACAGCAAAACGCCCTACAAGCTGGCAGTGCCTGCCCTGCCGCCGCAGCTCATGACCTTCGCCATCGCTCCCAAAACTCGCGGTGAGGAGGACAAGGTTTTTGCCGCTGTTGCCAAACTCCTTGACGACGACGTCACCCTGCGCCTTGAGCATGGTGAAGAGACCGGCGACATCCTTCTCTCCGGCATGGGACAGCTGCACATCGAGCTGGCCGTCGAGCGCGCCAAACGCCGCTTCAAGGTAGACATTGAGCTCAAGACACCCAAGGTCCCCTACAGGGAAACCGTGCGCGGCAAGGTGCAGGTACAGGGCAGGCACAAGAAGCAGTCAGGCGGCCGCGGCCAGTTTGGTGACTGCTGGATCGAAATGGAGGGCCTGCCCCGCGGCGGCGGATATATCTTTGAAGACGCCATCGTAGGCGGCGCAATCCCCAGGCAGTACATTCCCGCAGTGGACAAGGGCATTCAAGAAGCTGCCGCACGCGGCTACATAGCCGGCTACCCGGTAGTGGACTTCAAGGTCAAGCTGTATGACGGCAGCTACCATTCCGTGGACTCCTCGGAAATGGCCTTCAAGATTGCCGGTTCCCTGGCGTTCAAAAACGCCATGGACAAGCTCAAGGTCGTTCTCCTTGAACCCATCATGCTGCTTGAGGTGTCCATCCCCGACGAAAGTATGGGTGACGTCATCGGCGATCTGTCCTCGCGCCGCGGCAAGGTAGTGGGCTCTGATTCCCAGGACGGCGTCACCGAAATCAAGGCACACGTGCCCATGAGCGAAATCCTGCGTTATGCCTCGGATCTGCGATCCATGACCGGCGGCCAGGGCTTCTTCACCATGGCCTTTGATCATTACGAAGAAGCGCCGCAGCCTGTGGTCGACAAAGTCGTGGCCGAATACCAGGCCAGCAAGGCCGAATAAGCTGCGCGTTTTCCATCACGCGCGTTACCTTCTGTCCGGCCTGAAACTATTGCGTTTTCCGGCCGGACTTTTTTTCCACCAATGATCAGGGTACGCCCCGTGCCCTGCGGCTTGGAGCTTCCCGTATGGAAAGTGACCACAATACACGGGATCGCGGCGTCACCAGACGTGCCTTTCTGGGAGCGAGCCTGGGGTTGGCCGCCGGTTTCGGTCTGGGCCTGCCGCATGCTTTGTCTCAGTCTGCAGACACGGCACGTCTGCTGGCGGATTACGAGGCCAGACGTCTGTTTCACGAGGAAAACCGCAACGATTTGCGTCTCCCGGCCCTGCAGGCCAGAGACAGACGTGGCGCCGTTCCAAATAACAATCGTCCGCCGCAGCGTCGCGAGCCGCTCCACACTCTACCGCCCAATCCCGCGGCCAGGGACGGCGTCATTCGTTCCGTTGCCATTTCCAGCAACGAAAAGGTCTGTGCCCTGACCTTTGACATGTGCGAACTGGCCACCTCAACATCTGGCTTTGACGCGGACATGATCATCTGGCTGCAGGACAAGACCATCCCTGCCACTCTCTTTATGGGCGGCAAATGGATGCGCTCCCATGAACGCCGTGTACGCGAGGTCCTGCGCGACCCGCTTTTCGAGATTGGCAATCACGCCTGGGTCCATGGCAACTTCGCCCTGCTGTCCGAGGAAAAAATGTGCGAAGAGATCCTGGACACGCAGTGCCAGTAAGAGATACTGCGCGAACGTGCTGTCGCTGACGCAGGCCGATCGAGCGTAGGCGAAGGCCCGGAGATTCCCGCAGTGCCGCGCTTCTTCCGCTTTCCTTACGGCCGCTGCACACCGCAGGCGCTGCGCGTCCTGGGCGATTTGGGACTCGAACCAATACAGTGGGACGTCGCAGCCGAGACTGGCGGCAACAATGCCAGCCTTGAACGAAGCCGTCGCGTCATCAGCCAGGTCCGTCCCGGCTCCATTCTGCTCTTCCACGCCAATCTGGTGCCCAGAGGCTCCTTCCAGCTGCTGCGCTACGTAGTCACTGCTTTGGAACGCGATGGCTGGCGCTTTGTCAGCACAGGCGAGCTGCTGGCCATGGGGACGCCGATACGTGAAACAGAGGGGTATTTCGAAAAACCCGGCGACAATGCGGAGCCGGACAGACACTACGGCTCAGAGGGTACAGGCCGGTAGACACTGTCTGCCAGGAATATGGGGCCGGGGCGCCGTCATGCTCAAACAGCTCTTCAGGCAGCTGCCGGCTGCTGCCTGCCTTTTCAACAACAAATCAACTTCGGGGACGTCAGAGCCCCTTCACCTGTCGGGCAGACGCGGGGTAACCATGTCTGCCCGGCTTCGTGTGCGCCCGGCATGGGCACGTTCTAATGGGTGAAAGTCCCTGGCGCAGGA
>CAZJPT010000017.1:0-15136 GCA_964547835.1 uncultured Desulfovibrio sp. | reverse complement strand
AAAGCCGCTTCTTTGGTAATGTACCGGAGGAGCGGCTTTGTCGTCAGCGTGCTTCATTTTCTGGAATGAGAGTGAGGCGTTGTTTCTCTGGGAACAGGTGGGGGCAGTTTTCGTTGTTGAGTGGTTTCATATTGATACAGGCACGATACCGTATACCTTCACCGGTGAAACGGGAGAGGGTGATGCGTTGACTGCTGCGGATATCAATCTCAAAAGGAGGTGGCAGAGGATACAATGACACAACGCTGCAGGAGCTCAAAGTGGCCAAAAACCAATATTCCGTATCTGCACCCATGCCATGACAACCGAAAAAAAAGACCTGGTGCTGCCGGCGCGCCGGATACAGATCAGATCCATTCCTCTCCGTCAAGCTGTCCGCTGGCGGCCAGAGCTGTATACAGCACAATACCGCAGCTGGTGGAGAGGTTGAGACAGCGGCCGTGCCCTTGCAGCATGGGGATGCGCACATGCCACGGCGAGGCATCGCGTACAGCATCCGGCAGTCCGGCCGTTTCCTTGCCGAAGATCAGAATGTCGTCGCTTTTGAAGGCGAAACGGTGCACCGCTGCGCCGCCGCGCTTCGATGAGGTGACCACAAGGCGCGCATACGGGCGCGACGCCATCCTGTCGGCGTTGAAGGCGTCCATGTCCGGCCAGACCTGCAGCCGCACATACGGCCAGTAGTCGAGACCCGCACGTTTGAGATAGCGGTCCTCGAGCTTGAAACCCAGCGGTTCTATAAGATGCAGACGCGTGCCGGTGACGGCGCAAAGGCGCATGATATTGCCGGTGTTCGGTGGAATTTCCGGCTCGTAGAGAACAACTTCCACGCCTACCCCCGCTCTGAGGCCAGTCTCCGCATCAGACCTGGCACGGTCTGGCAGACAACACGCATATCCCTGGCACCGTAACCGCTGTCGCTCAAGGTAGCGAAGAGATCGGCCTGACAGATCCGCACGGGACATCCATGACCACCCTCGATCTCCAGTCGCTCGGACAGCAGGGCCAGTGCTCGTTCCTTGACATAATCCAGAGATGCGCGCCGTGGCAGTTCCTCGCGCAGATCCAGCGCCGGAGCAAGCAGGGTGCCGCGACCTGTGTCGGCGTAGACCTCGAGCCTGGCCGATGGTCTGGTCAGCGCTGCGCCGATGGCATTGGCCACATCAGCCTCTGGAGCAGCGATGACCGGCAGTCCCAGGGACTTTTGCAGACGTCTGCGCACGCAGGGCACAGGACCGCCTGTCAGGACCACACGCGACGGAGTGGCGTCTTCGCGGCTTTTCAGTTCCCGCAGTGTGTACACAGGCCCGGCGTTGATGCGGCGCACGAGGTCACGGGCAGCAGCATCTATCTTTGTGACCGCGTCTTCCCAGGCCAGAAGGGCCGTTTCCTCAAGCCCCACGCCCAGCGCTGTTGCCAGGGTCTGCATACCCCGATAACTTGCCGGCACATCCCCGGCGCACGCATCTGTGCCGTCCTTGTTAAGCACATTCAAGGCGTCCAGCAGCGTGGCCTTTTCTCCGCCAAAGGCCATGGCCGGGCCTTCCCGCAGCGGGCCTGTGACAATGCGGCCGTTTTCCGGACGCAGCAGCGAATCACCGCCTACGCCCAGGGAGACCGTGTGCAGAGAACGCACCAGGGTGCGCCGTCCATTGAGCAGCATGCCGTCCGGATCCACAACTGGTGAGCCTTCAACGAGCACGGCCAGATCTGTTGTGGTGCCGCCTATGTCCATAAGCATGAGGCACCCATCCTCTGCATCCGCAAGCGTGGCCATGACGCCCATGACGCTGGCCGCCGGCCCTGAGAGCAGTGAGTGCACGGGAAGCTCTCTGGAGGCCGGCACAGGTATGGACCCGCCATCAGCGCGCAGCAGATACACCGGACAGCTGAGACCGCGGCCTGCAAGCACCCCTGTAACAGCATCAAGAAAGGTGTTGTGCAGACGCAAAACAGCACTGTTGTAATAGGCAGATGCAATACGGCGGGGAAAATTCAGCTCGCCGCTTACGCGATGTCCCTCGGTCAGCGTGCAGTCAGGCGCCGCCTCCAGCGCAGCACGCCCCATGGCCCGCTCGTGTTCCGGATTGCGCGGAGAGAACCTGCCCACGCAGGCCAGCGCCTGCACACCTTGCGCACGCCAGCCGCACACAGTCTTTGCCACGTCTCCGGGGCGTAGTGGAGACACTTCCACGCCCCGATGGTCCAGCCCGCCAGGCACCACAAGCACATGCTCGCCCATGGCGAAACGGAGTGGAGACAGACCTGGCCCTGCGCTGAGGAGAAGTCCCACTGGATCCTGACGCCCCTGCACAACAGAGTTCACAAGCAGCGTCGTGCCAAGCGTCACCCGGCTCACGCGTGCGATCCACGCCGCCCCGGCGTCGGCTGTCAGTTCCTCCATAACGCGTGCGACACAGCCTGGCAGATCCTCCTGGTCCGTGCGCACCTTGCCGCGGCCGAGCACACAATCCCCTTGACAGAGGACAGCGTCTGTGTGCGTGCCGCCGGCGTCTATGCCAAGCAGAATGTCTGCCTGCGTTCCGCTTTCTTCCATCGTGTTTCAGCTCCCGTATTGCCGCCAGGGGCAGGCGCTGCCTCCCTGATTTGTTTGCGTTCGCACAGATATCCGGACCCGCCCGCGTCCTGATGGCGAGTCCCCGGGTCGTGTTCCAGACTACGCTATTATCAGATTGTGGCAAGCCTGCCCTGTGCTGACATCACCTTTGAGCGACAGAACATCGAAAAAACACTGCCCTTGACAAAGCTCTGAACACGTGCGACGGCCTTATTCCCGTGTCTTCACGTCTGCCTGTCAGGCGCGGATTTCCGCGCCCGCAGAGCGGTAGCAAGGCTTAAAAAATCAGCATGGAGGCGGCATGTACGCTCCAAAAATCGGGCGTCGTGCTGAGCAGGAAATATGAGGGAATCCCAAAAAACAATGGATATGCTCCAGGGCTCCCTCTGGGACAAACTCATTGTCTTCGCAGTGCCCCTGGCTCTCACAGGCATTCTGCAGCAGATGTTCAACACAGCCGACGTGGCCGTTCTCGGCCATTTTGTTTCCAACGAGGCCATGGCCGCAGTGGGCAACAACGTTCCCATCATCGGCCTTGCTGTCTCTCTGTGTATGGGGCTGTCCCTGGGCGCCAATGTGGTGGTCGCCAGATATCTGGGCATGCGTGCGACAGGTCACGTGCGTCGTGCCGTCCACACGGCATTCGCGCTTGCCGTGTGTTTTGGCCTTGGCATCACCATTCTTGGCGAGGCCCTGGCCGGCGTTCTTCTTGATGTGCTGGAGGTGCCAGGCTCTGTCTACGAACATGCGGAAATCTATCTCCGGATCTTTCTGCTTGGCCTGCCCTTCATGGTCATCTACAACTTCCTGGCTGCCATCTTCCGCAGCAAGGGCGACACAAGGACCCCGCTGCTCGTCTTATTCATCGCCGCATCCTTCAACGTCTGCGGCAACCTCTTTTTCGTTCTGGTCTGCGACATGGGCGCCGACGGTGTGGCCCTGGCCACATCCCTGTCCAACCTGCTGGCCGCAGGTATACTCTTCTTGAAACAGCTACGGCTGCATGACGAACTCAGGCTCACACCACGCCGCATGAAGGACATCGATACCGACGACCTGAAGAACATGGTGCGCATCGGCCTGCCAGCCGGCGTGCAGGGCATGGTCTTCTCCCTGTCCAACCTGGTCATACAGTCGGCCATCAACAGTCTCGGGCCAGCAGCCATGGCCGGTTCCGTTGCCGCCTTCACCATAGAGATAATCGTCTACTGCTTCATCAACGCCTTTGGACTTGCGGCGACCACCTTTGTCAGTCAGAACTATGGCGCCGGCAACCTGCCCCGCTGTCGCAGAGCCACGTGGGTTTCCATGGGGCTCAATCTCAGCTTCACATTTTGTCTCGTAGGCATCATCTGGGTCTTTGCCGAACACTTTCTGCGACTTTTCTCCACAGATCCTGACATCATAGCTCTGGGCCTGATCCGTATCTCCTTTGTCGTGCTGGCTGAGCCCGTCAACGTCATCATGGAGACCGTCTCCGACGCCATGCGCGGCTATGGATATTCGCTGCCGCCAGCCATAGTGACCCTGGTCTCCATCTGCGCCATACGCATTATCTGGGTATTTACGGCCTTCCAGATGGCTCCTGCGTTTGCAACTCTCATGATGGTCTATCCCTTAAGCTGGTTCGTCTGCTGCGTTCTGCTCTGTCTGCTGTACAGGGCCCATCAGAAGACACTGTGCCCCATGGCCTGCCACGGCACCATGTGATGTCCGACAGCCGGGCCCTGGCCTTTGCAAAGCCACCCACTGCCAAACGCACCCGCGTGTACCAGGTATAATGCCGGCCCTGTGCTGCCTGCGCAGACGGAAGAAACTCGGAGCTTTCAGCGTATATGGACGTCAGGGCAATGGAGAAGCCGTCATGCCAATCAACATTGTCACCACCGATCAGTTTGCGGAACTACGTCAAAATTTTGGCTATGTTCTTCCCTGGGAATGTGGACTCTGCGAACGGACATCGGCCTGCTCCTTCCTGCCCTTGAAATCCTCCGCAAATAACCTGGGCATTTTCCAAATAGAGGTCGCATGATGAGCTTTACACAAGGACCACGTTTGGCAAGTTGTTTACGGACAGTTCCTCAGGCTGCGCCGTCTCAGTCTGCCATGCGGATCGCTCTTGCGCCCGTCGCCCGTATTCAGTACAAAAAATTGTTTTCATCCTCATGAACATCGTGAGCGGCAGGCATATGACGCCGCGTCGGCCCGGTTCTTCCAGCAGCAAATAATGTCCTAAAGCCAGACAGTGGGACGAAATCAGGCTCCGGGGAGCTTTGACTTCCCATGGGTTGTGCACACTGGCCAGCAAATGCGGCATCCCCGCCCTCCCTCTGGCGATGGAAATACAGGCCGCTCACGCGCAGGCAGGACTTTTTAGTGTTACGTCTTTTCATGCGACACTTGCATACTATATAATAGCAAGATAAACAGGGCAGGACATACTCGAATCCAGGCGCGTGAACATCGTGCAAGATCTGCGGAGGCGCAAGCCAAAAAGGCTGTGATGAACGAAATGAGAATCTCCCCGTCCTCAGTCGCTGGGAGTGTCAAGCTTAAGGATTTGCTCTATGGAAACAACTGAATTTATCTGGTTTGATGGCAAACTGGTGCCCTGGGCCGATGCCAAGGTGCATGTTCTCACCCATGCACTGCACTACGGTGACTCTGTTTTTGAAGGTATTCGTGCCTACGACTGTGGCGAGGCCGGATCGAGCGTCTTCCGTCTTAAGGAACATGCCCAGCGCCTGGTCAATTCCGCTAAAATTCTGCGCATCAGCATTCCCTGGACCTGGGAGCAGATCTACGATGCCTGTATCGAGACACTGCGCGCCAATAAGATGAAGGCCGCCTATGTGCGCCCCCTTTCCTTCGTAGGCTATAACGAAATGGGCGTCTATCCCGGAAACAATCCGGTACACACCATTATTGCCTGCTGGCCCTGGGGCGCCTATCTGGGAGCCGAAGCTCTTGAGCGCGGCATTCGCGTGCGCACCAGTTCCTTCACGCGTATCCATCCCAACACCTTCATGTCCAAGTCCAAGGCCGGCGGCAACTACGTGAACTCCATTCTCGCCAAGATAGAGGCCGTTGAAGACGGTTTTGACGAGGCCGTCATGCTCGATCCCAGCGGCGTGGTCTCTGAGGCTACGGGCGAAAACATCTTCATTGTTTCCAATGGCAAGCTGAAGACGCCTGCTCTGACCAACACTCTGGGTGGCATTACTCGTGCCTCTCTCATCCAGCTGGCCAGAGACCTCGGCTATGTGTGCGAGGAACTGCCTTTCTCCAGAGATGAGATCTACATCGCTGATGAGGCCTTCTTCTGTGGTACCGCCGCCGAGCTGACCCCAATTCGTGAAATGGATCGCCGCGTCATAGGTAACGGCTGTGCCGGCCCCGTGACAAAGCATCTGCAGACAGAATTCTTTAAGATTGTCCATGGTCAGAACCCCAGGTACATCGACTGGCTTGCGCCGTACTCCATCTAGGGGCTGACAAGCACATTCATTCCAGCAGGCCCGCCAGCACCAGGCGGGCCTGTCTATTAAATCCATGAAGCATATCTCTCTTGCCACCCGTTACAGACCCCAGCGTTTTGACGAAATCGCCGGCCAGGATCTCATCAAAGCCGTTCTCTCCAGAGCGTCGGCCGAAGATCGCGTGGCCTCGGGATATCTTCTCAGCGGCACCCGCGGCGTGGGCAAGACAACCATAGCCCGCATCTTCGCCAAGGCCCTCAACTGCGAGCACGCCCCCTGCGCTGAGCCCTGCAATACCTGCGACTCCTGCCGTCGCGTTACGGCCGGCAGCCATCCCGATGTCATTGAGATGGACGGCGCTTCCAACAATACCGTGGACGACGCCAGGGCTCTGCGTGAAACCGTGGGCTTCGCCCCCATGGAAGGGCGCTACAAAATCTTTATCATTGATGAAGCCCATATGCTGACGCGCAACGCGTTCAACGCGTTGCTCAAGACACTGGAGGAGCCTCCGCCGCACGTTGTCTTCATCTTCGCCACCACCGAACTCTTTCGCTTCCCGCCCACTATTCTGAGTCGCTGTCAGATCTTTTCCTTCCGTCACCTCAGCGATGACACCATCACGCGTCATCTGGCGCATGTTCTCGAAAAGGAAAACGTTCCCTTTGAAGAACCGGCCCTGCGCCTGATTGCACGTCGGGCAGCCGGCTCAGCGCGTGACAGCATGTCACTGCTGGACCAGATTCTGGCCTATGGCTCCGAACAGCTGACCAGCGAGAACGTCCGCGCAGTTCTTGGACTGGCCGGGTTCGAGGCCATGCAACGTCTGTTCGAGTGCCTGGCCAGGGGTGACTGCGGCGCGGTGGCCCTTTTCACCAGAGACCTGGTGTCCAGGGAAATAGACATCAGCTTCTTTCTGCGCGAACTCACAGACAACGTACGCTCCCTCTTCCTGCTCCATCAGTGCGACAGGGAAACCGTATCCCGCCTGGGCGTATCCGACAATGAACTCGACGCACTGTCTGCTCTGGCGCCCATGTTCACTCCCACCTGGCTGCATGCGGCCTGGCAGATGATTCTGGACAATATGCGTCCTGTGGCCGGCAGTCAGGAGCCGGCAGCAGCCCTGGAGCTCATGCTTATCAACCTGGCACTGTTACCGCGCCTTTTGCCAGCACAGCTGGTAGAAAGCGCCAGAGCAGCCCAGCCGCCGGTCACCGGGGAGGAACAGCCGCCCAGGACCACGCCTGCGGCAGCACCACAAGATCGCAAACCACCAGCGCCTTCAGCCAGTGTCGCAGCATCCCCGCCAGTAGAAGAACGCATCACGTCCCCAGCCCAGACTGCGCCCGAAAACAAGACAGCGGACAGAGGTTTTATCCCTGTACAGGATGCCAAAAAGGCGACTCCCTCCGACATCCGGCGTGAGTCACCTGATGAAACGGCGCATGAAGACAGGCAGACTGCCTTCTCTCCTGCTGCGGACACCCGGCATGATGACCAAAAGGATGCAGCCCCACAACCAGCGCCAGAGGAGCCAGCCGCTGAGCCGCCCCAGGCGCATTCCCTGCCTGACGATGCGGACGATGACGACGAACTCGACACCGCAATGGCGCCTGCACACGAGCCTGTGGCACCTGGCAGTGGACGTCCTCTGGAAGTCAAGGCCTTCCATGTCTGGCTGCAGAAGACCGGAGCCTCGGTCCCTGCCTATCTTGTGAGTGATTTGCGCATTGCTGACGAGGGTCCGGGGGTCATCACCTTCGAGGTTGACGGACAGACCATCCTGAACACGCTGGTTCGTTCCAGGAAGGAGCTTGAAGCCGCCCTCTCTGCCTATCTCGGACGTCCTGTCACCGTCGAATTCCATCTGTCCCGCCGCGCCAGCGAAGCTGCAGCAGCTCATGCGCCACGCAACTACGACAGACCCGAGCTCAAGCACGTTCTTGAAATTCTCAACGCACGTGTTGACCGCATTCAACGCAACAGCTGACATGCCGGCAACACCCGCGCTTTTCCCAGCAACACACGCAACCAGAAATCTCAGCATCGAGGATACACGCATGCGCAACATGAATGATCTTGTCCGCCAGGCCAACGTTATCCAGAACAAAATACAGGCTCTGCGCAAAGAAGCCGAGAACGCCAGCTACACCGCTTCCAGTGGCGGGGGCATTGTTAAGGCTACTGTCAGCGGCACTCAGGAACTCAAGGAATTGATCATCGATCCCAAGGCTCTGGAGGGCGGCGATGTGGAAATGCTGCAAGATCTCATTCTCTCAGCCGTCAATGAGGGAATACGCATCTCCAAGGAAACCATGGAGCGCGAGATGACTGCCATTTCCGGTGGTATCCGCCTTCCCGGCATCTTCTAGCCATGGCCTGCGAACTGCCAGCCGCCCTTGAGGACGTGGTAAAACGCCTGAGCCGACTGCCAGGCATGGGGCCCAAGTCTGCACTGCGCGCAGCCATGACTCTGCTCAGCTGGCCCGCTGAGCAGACACGCGAGCTCGGCGTCAGCATCAGCACGCTGCGTGACAAACTGCATCTGTGCCAGCGCTGCGGCGGTCTCTCTTCTACCGAAATCTGCCCACTGTGTGCCGACCCGCAGCGACGCCGCGATCTGCTCATGCTGGTGACAGACTGGGACAGCCAGATCAACCTCGAGCGCGGAGGCTTCTACAACGGCCAGTACCTCATCCTGGGCGCCCTTGTTTCCCCCCTGGACAATCATGGTCCTGAAAAGCTGGATCTGCGCCGCCTTGGCGAGCGTCTGGCCGAGGGGGAGGTGGGAGAGCTGATCTTCGCCCTGGGAGCTACCATCGAGGCGGAAAACACAGTCTCCTGGGTGCAGTCCTGGCTCAGTCAGGAATTCCCTGGAATTCAGATCAGCCGCCTGGCACAGGGCATTCCCCTGGGGAGCGAGGTGCGTCACATGGATGCGGAAACGCTGCGGCAGTCCCTGCGCTACCGGCAGCAGCTGAGCTGACGTATCGCACTGCAACAGGAGTACAATACAGAAGGCCGCGGAGACACAGATTTTTTCCAGGTCACCGCAGCCTTCATACTTGATTCATGGATTTGGGGCTTCTGCCAGAACAGACCTTGAGCAGGAGCGCCCTCTTTCCTGCCTCCTCTGCCCCACATGCCAGGAGTGCGTCTCTCCGGACGCTTCCTCCCCATACGTTATCTGCTGTCTAGCAGATGCAGGCTGCAGGTATGCCCAGTGGCGGCAGCACGGCTTCCAGAGCGCTGGCTACGCTGAGCAGTCTGCTCTCGTCAAAGGGCCGCCCGATGAGCTGCAGGCCAACAGGCAGTCCGGACTCTCCCAGGCACACGGGCATGGACAGACTGGGCAGCGCTGCCAGGTTCACAGGGCAGGTATAGGCATCCATGAGGAAAACCTGCAGGGGATTCTGTTCATGCGCTCCCATTGCCCATGCTGTAATGGGCGATACTGGAGCCAGCAGGCAGTCACAACCGGAAAGAGCAGCCGCGAATTCGTCGCGAATGAGGCGGCGCACCTGGGCGGCCTTTTTGTAATAGGCGTCGTAATAGCCGGCCGAAAGCACGAAAGTACCCAGCATGATACGACGCTTGACCTCCTCGCCGAAACCCTCCTTGCGGGAGAGTTTGTAGAGCTGCTGAAGATCCTTTGGATGATCGGCACGGTACCCGAAGCGCACGCCATCATATCGGGCCAGGTTGGAAGTAGCCTCGGCCATGGCGATGATATAGTAGGTTGCTATGGCCGCTTCGGTACTTGGCAGACTCACCTCGACCATTTTGGCACCCAGATCTCTGAAAGCGTCTGCAGCTTTGTCTATGCCGGCACGCACCTCGCTGGACAGACCGTCGCCAAAGTATTCCCTGGGCAGGCCAATGACGCGGCCGCAGAGATCCTGGGGCCTGAGACCGGCCAGATAATCCGGCACAGGCTCAGGGGAGCAGGTCATATCGCGCTCGTCCCAGCCGGCAATGACCGAGAGCACGCGGGCACAATCCTCTACAGTACGGGTTAACGGCCCAACCTGATCCAGTGAGGAACCATAGGCAATAAGGCCATAGCGAGAGACACGGCCGTAGGTAGGCTTGAGGCCTACGCAGCCGCAGAATGCGGCAGGTTGACGGATGGAGCCGCCAGTGTCTGATCCTAGGGAGGCATAGCACTGACCGGCTGCTACAGAGCAGGCCGAACCACCTGAGGAACCGCCTGGCACACGCCTGGTATCCCAGGGATTGCGGGTGCTGTGATATCCCGAATTGCCGGTGGTGGACCCCATGGCAAACTCGTCCATATTGTTCTTGCCGAGAATGATGGCGCCGGCCTCACGCAGGCGCTGCACCACCCAGGCGTCGTACATGGGCCTGAAGCCTTCGAGGATGCGCGAGGCCGCAGTGGTGGGCATATCCCTGGTGACCAGGGCGTCCTTGACAGTCACTGGGACACCCCACAGGGGTCTGGCGGGATCCGGCCCCTGTGCGTCCATGCGCTCGGCCAGGTCTACAGCACCATCGGCGTCAACATGCAGCAATGCCCCGAGATCGCGCTCGGTCATAGCAATGCGCTCAAGGCACGCCACCACGGCGTCAGCGGCCTTAATTTCGCCCTTTTGCAGGGCTGCAGCCGCTTCGGAAAGAGAGAGGCTGGTGATATCGTCCATGTGTGCTCCTTTGTCCCGTCAGGCTAGACAATTCTCGGGACCACAAAGTAGTCCTCGGTTTTTTCCGGAGCATTGGCCAGCATTTCCTCGCGGGTGCGCCTGCGAATTTCCTCATCCTCGCGATAGCGCAGGACATGTTCACAGGGAGTGTAAAGAGGCGCTACGCCGCTTGTGTCTATGCTGTTGAGAATGTCCATGTAGGAGACGATGTCGCTGAGCTGGCCTGCAAAACGATCCACGTCAGCCTCGTCCACGGTCAGACGGGCCAGCTGGGCCAGATGAAGAACGTCTTCTCTGGTGATAGCCGCTTTATCCTGGGGCATGATGTTTCCTTGGGTCCACTGGCAGCCTTGTGCTGCCAGGATTTGGGTGGAGTCAGGACGGCTGTACCGTCCCGCTTCGTGTTTGACGCCGTCAAGTGTGACGTGCTGCTGCCTGCATCAGCGTCTGAGGCCGGGCAGACTGAGCTTGTAGGAGGATCTGGGACCAGTGTGCATAATTGCGCCGTCCGCTCCCGTCGTGGCGCCCGACGGATTTGACGACGCAGCACGCTGCTCCATGTGTGTGCGGGCCTCCTGCATGGCATTGAGCAGCGCCGAGGTACTGGCTAATTGCGGTCCATTGAGGCCAGCCTGCACCATGTACAGCTTCTGGCTGGCTTTGCCATCAGCATCATAGCTGATGGGGGCCATAGTAAAGGACATGGAAGCCGCACGACGGCAGGCCCTGGTGATTTCGTCAGAAGAGGGCCGGCCTTCCAGGCCGAGACGAGCCGCAAAGCGTACAAAGTCGTAGCCAAGGGCTCCCCAGGACGTGTTGGCCTTTGTTCCGGCAAGCACCTCTGGCGCTTGATCGGGCAGATACTGGCTAGGCCAGGTCACCAGGGCGTATTTAGAGGCGTTCTGATTGCCGCGGGCATTGAAGCTGTCCCACAGCATGGTGCCTGCCATAAGCAGACGTTCCTCACCATTACTGGCAAAGGCCGTGTTCAGCGCCTGTAAATTACGCCAGGAAGTGGTAACAAAGACGGCCTCAAAGGGTGTGTGCGGCATCAGTGTGCCGTTACTTTCATTAATTGTGGGATTGACCCAGGATGCCAGCGTATCTCCCCAGGCTCCAGGCTGCCCTGTGGCCGTGATGCGCTGCAGAATCACGCCCCTGGAGGCCAGTTTCTGCTCCAGTTCTCCCGTCAGCTGCATACTGTACTGATCTTCCTGTCCAAAGGAGGCCACGCTGCGTATTCCCAGTTCATCCACTACCAGCCTGGACATGGCCTCCGCCTCGTCAGCACGACTGGAGAAGAAGCGCCAGGCGGTAACGCCCTCGTCACCATCGGGCAGTTCGCTCAAGAAAGCGAAGACCACGCGTTTGTCCATGAGGCCCGCATCCCGCATCTGCCTGTACAAAGGCACGCCCAGCACACCAATAACAGTGCGGCCGGGCAGCGCGTTCAGCTGATGCAGCCAATCGCCCTCGCCGTAATAGACATAGACGCGGGCCGGGTTGGCGCTGCCGGTCTGTGCCTCCACACCATGCTGTGCGCCCGAGACCAGTGCATTGACGACTGCGGGCGCCTGCCCTCGCGGCACCACCAGCGCCACGGTCGTGCCCTTTACCAAAGCTGGTGGCCTGGCCGGCTCAGCCTTCCTGGAAGGTTGCAGATCGGGTAGCGCGCAGCCAGCAAGCATAAGCATGACCAGGATCACGGGCAGCACGACAACAAGATGACGGGAGAGACTAAGACGACTCACGACGGGACTCCCTTGGGTTGCACGTCAGCAGGACAGACGCGAAAAATGGCCCTGGGGCCTTTAGAATACCGACAACAAAAAAGGAGGGATCACGGGCATGGCGCCGTACGCCAGCTCCGTTTTTTTAGTACACGAACAGCAGGGGCGCAAGAACAGATGACCGGCAGGTTACGGCAAGTGCGTTGTTCGGAATACAGATGCGCCGGGAGCTCTGTCTGCAGACAGTCGTTCCCGGCGCATACATCCTTCTCAATTGAGTCTCAATTGCCGCGTTTATTTCTTCACTTCGGTGAAGTCGGCGTCAACAACCTCATCGTTGTCATTGCCCGACCTGGGGCCGCCTGTCTGGGGGCCGCCTGCCTGGGGGCCTCCGGGCTGTCCGCCGGGCTGTCCGCCCTGCTGCTGCGCCTGCTGCTGATAAAGCTGCTCGGCCAGCTTGTGGGCTGTATTGGACAAATCCTCGGATGCCTTGCTGATGGCGGCTACGTCTTCACCCTGCATGACGTTTTTCAGCGCCTCAATCTTGGTCTCCACGTCGCTCTTGACGTCAGCGCTGACCTTGTCACCAAGCTCCTTCAGGGACTTTTCCGTAGCGTAAATCAGGGTGTCGGCGCTGTTGCGGGCGTCAATGAGCTCCTGCTTCTTCTTGTCCTCATCAGCATGCGCCTCGGCTTCCTTCACCAGACGCTGAATCTCTTCCTCGGACAAGCCTGAAGACGTCGTGATGCGGATGGACTGCTCCTTGCCTGTGCCCAGATCCTTGGCAGACACATTGACTATGCCGTTGGCATCGATGTCAAAGGTCACCTCAATCTGCGGCACGCCACGGGGCGCCGGAGGAATGCCGGTCAGGTCGAAGCGGGCCAGGGTCATGTTGTCGCCGGCCATCTTACGCTCGCCCTGCAAAACGTGAATGGACACGGAGGGCTGATTGTCGCTGGCCGTAGTGAAGACCTGGCTCTTCTTGGTGGGAATGGTGGTATTACGGTCGATAAGACGGGTGCACACGCCGCCCAGCGTCTCAATGCCAAGGCTCAGGGGAGTGACGTCCAGCAGCAGTATGTCCTTCACGTCACCGGCAAGAATACCGCCCTGGATAGCGGCGCCCATAGCCACAACCTCGTCAGGGTTCACAGAGCGGTTGGGCTCCTTGCCGAAGAACTGGGCCACGGTCTGCTGTACCAGTGGCATACGCGTCATACCGCCCACAAGAATGACCTCATCAATGTCCGAGGTCTTAAAGCCTGCGTCGGCCAGGGCCTTGCGGCAGGGTTCCTTGGTGCGTTCCACCAGATCCGATACCATGGATTCCAGGCGGGCGCGGCTGAGCTTCATAAGCAGGTGCTTGGGGCCGTTCTGATCAGCGGTGATGAAGGGCAGGTTAATTTCTGCCTCCATGGAAGAGGACAAATCCTTCTTGGCCTTTTCAGCCGCTTCCTTGAGACGCTGCAGCGCCATGCTGTCCTTGCTCAGGTCGATGCCGTTCTGTTTCTTGAACTCGTCGACCAGCCAGTTGATGATGCGCTGATCAAAATCTTCACCACCCAGGAACGTATCACCATTGGTGGCGCGCACTTCCACAACGTTATCACCCACCTCAAGGATGGAAATATCAAAGGTGCCGCCGCCAAGGTCAAAGACAGCAATCTTCTCGTTTGCCTTTCTGTCTGCGCCATAGGCCAGCGATGCGGCGGTAGGCTCGTTGATGATACGCTTCACATCCAGACCGGCAATGCGGCCTGCATCCTTGGTGGCCTGACGCTGGGCGTCATTGAAATACGCGGGAACCGTGATAACAGCTTCCTTGACTGGCTCGCCCAGGTAGGTCTCGGCGTCGGCCTTCAGCTTGGCCAGAATCATGGCCGAAATTTCAGGAGCGCTGTAGACGCGGCCGTCCACTTCGACGCCTGCGTCGCCGCTGCTCGCTTCCTTGATGGCGTAAGGTGAGGAAGCCTTCCAGCGCTCAACTTCTTCAGAACCGTATTTGCGCCCCATCAAGCGCTTGATGGCAAAGACAGTGCGCTGCGGATTGGTTACGGCCTGACGCTTGGCAATATCACCAACCAGACGTTCCTTGTCAGTAAAGGCAACGATGGAAGGGGTCGTGCGTCCACCTTCGGGATTGGTGATGCATTTGGGCTCCTTGCCCTCCATCACGTACACGCACGAGTTCGTGGTGCCCAGGTCTATACCTATAATCTTGGACATAGTATTTTCAGCCTCCACAACTTAATGCAAGATGCAAGAATTTCTTTATTTAAATATGAGACCGGAGGGACCTCTGAAGGCCGCTCCCGGTTCGAGCTTGTCCATAAGGTAAGTTCACCTGACCTCAAGTCCAGATGCCGGGATAAAAAAATTTTGCATCTTTTTGCACGCTGTCTGTTTTTGCACACCTCTCCAGGCAGGACACTGTATGAGCTGTCTGCTATAAAATTGGCCATAATAGCCGTTTAACACAAATCATATCTTCATGCTTCGCCTGTTGCAGCTTCCATCATGTGCGAAGGAAGAAAGGAGCAGGGCAATAATACCGAAAATCACGGTGCAGAGCAGCCTGTTCCCAGACGCAGAAGGGGGACGGCATGCAGTACGAGAAGGGAAAAGCCATAAATCGGGTAGGAGGGGCGATTGCTCGCCCCGTCCTCCCACACCACCCACCGT
>CAZJPT010000016.1:0-15998 GCA_964547835.1 uncultured Desulfovibrio sp. | reverse complement strand
TTTGAAAAAAACTGCCCTTCCGGGATATTTTGTTACGAAACCATTGACCTGATCAGGGACGGAAGATGTATGGCTGCAAGATCCCCCTGGTCGAGTGCCTGCGACTGGGTGCATGGGCGCCATGTGTCCCGGCAGGAGGCAACCCCCTCGGCTACTCCCGCAGCCTCCTGGCCAGGCCATGCGTCCGATAGCTTTCGCCCGCAATGAGCATTGGCGTGCAGTGATGGCGCAGGCGATCCAGCAAGGCTGTGGCCGTCGCAGCATCCCCAAAGACCGAACACCTACTCACCGGGCATGCTGTTGCTGGTCACGATGATGCTCCTGCGCTCGTACCGGGGCGATATCAGCTCAAACAGGAGCTGGCTCCCAAGCGGGCTGAAAGGGACAAAGCCAGGCTCATCAAGGATACGCAGACACGGCTTGCTCACCTAACGGAACTTCTCGTCGATGGAGCCCGCTCTGCAGGCCTTCTCCAGCTGCCCCATCAGCCGCGTCACCGGGTAGAAATGCAACCGGCTCCCCCGTTCCAGCGCCATCTGCCCCAAGGCTATGCTTTGATGCGTCTTGCCGACCCCGGAGGCCTATTGAGGTTCATGTTCTCCCCGCTGGCTATCCACTCCAGAGAGATGAAGTCGCGTATCTTTCCCGGGTCCATCGACGGCTGGAACGACATGTCGAAACTCCATGGTCGCCATAAAGGGGACGTGGGCGCTCACCTGCGCCTGGCGCATCCGGTTCTCGTCCTGTTGCGCCACACTTTCCGGAAGACGTACTCCAGTGTCTCCCGCGGGGTCATGTGGCTGCTGGCCGCCGTCTCCACCAGAACGGTCAATTGGTCGCGGATGCACGTCAGACGCAGGCGGGCCGCCATTTCGGTCAGACGGACGTCGGCTGGTCGCTGTTCTCCCATGGCGGCACGCCCTGCCTGCCTGTGGCGTCATACTCTGCCGGGCTAAGCGGGTTCTGCGGTTCCTCTGCCCATCCGGTCGCGCAGAACGCGGTGATCGGCCACATTCCGGCACCACTCCGCCAGATGCGCATTCAGCTCGTCCAGTGTGTCAAACCGCACTGTCACGAGGGCGTTGTGCTTGATGGAGCGCACCACGGACTCCACCTTGCCCTTCGAGTTCGGCATGGCAATGGACGTCGCCATGGGGTTCAGTCCCATACCCTGGCAGAACCCGGCAAAGCCATCCGTGTAGCGCACCTCCACCGGGGCGTTGCAGTTCTTGACCAGCGTCCTGGCATTATCGCAGACGATGCCTGGGTTACATCGCCGAAGTGGAGGGACGCGGACCTGATGCCGTCCAGCCAGTCCTCCTGGGGCTCAGTGTCGCAGGCTCTGGCGAAAACTTTTCGAGAGTAGAAGAGTACGGCCACGAACACGTGCATGCTGACCGTCTCGCAGCCAGGCATCACGTCCTTCCCTCCGAAGTCGAGCTGCATCTGACTGCCCGGGGACGTCGCAAAGCTCGCCGTCAGCTTTCTCTCCGCGTTGCGCACTTTGTGACGAAACTTCCGGCAGTACGCCTCAAGGAGAGAAAACCCGGCAGCTTACGCCCAATGAGGGCATCCAGATGGTGCAGCATGGCCGAGCAGCTGCACTCACAGCTCAGAAGCAGCTCGCGGACTTCCGCTTTACTGGGGTCCATGACCCTCCACGCTTCTCCAAAGTACCGTTTGCGCGGCATGGCCCGGTAGATACGGCGCACGACGTTGCGCGACTGCTGTCACGCGGCACTCCCATGAGGCTTGGTCACTATCTTGAGGCCCTGTCCTTCTTCAAGCAGCCTTTTGACCTGTGGTTCATGAACAAGTCCAGCAACATGGGACTACCTCCTTGTGCTGGGATGGCCCCTTGTCGTGCCACGCTTGCTGACATGAGTTACCCCACTGGGATGGCTCCACCCTATTCGGTTTTTTTGGGTGGTCGCTCGCGCCAGGGGGGCTTTTTTTGTTCTCGCGCCTGTCACCAGGGGGACAACAATGCCAATCTGTCAGAGGGGACGCCAGCTGCACAGTCTGGTGTACAGGAGGGAACGGAGACGACTGCCGCTGCTTTACCCAATGATTCACCGCAGCCGGCATCTCAACAGACGATGGAGGACCAGCAGCTGCAGCCGCAGGGAACAAGGCATCTGATGAGGCAACTGCCGGCGACAACAGACCAGTGAAAAAGCAAGGCTCAGGAGGGGAGTCTCCTGAGCCTTGCGATGAACTCGACTATCTTTCAGCATCGTCAACGCTTGTCTGAACACGCCCCCTATGCAGGAACACAAGCCCCACAGGGGGCTCTGACACTGCCGGAGCAAGCGCGAGAGCTCCCTGACCAGCCCGTCGCACCTGATCCAGCCGGCATACTGGAGAGTGTCAAACGCGAGATGATTGGATCCACCACCTCTTTCTGGGGGCCCCAGGGGAGGTGTGGACGGGCGAAGTGAGGAGGCATCGACCGTGCGTTGCCTCCGATTCGATTCCTGCCTCCTGTCCCCTCTCTAAAAATGCCCCGGAGAGGGAGGGGACTGGGAGGTGTGGGGAGTTGTCAATTCAGGAATTCGACGACAGTCTCGCGGAACAGCCTGTAGTATGGACGCTCCATCATCATGGCGTGGGCTGCCCCGGCAATCACGAAGAGCCTGCTTTCGGGAGCACTCAGCTCGGGCATGGCTGCGCTGATCTTTTCCATGTCCAGGTAGGGGTCCCTGTCACCGCAGATGACCAGGGTGGGGACGGATATCTTCTCGAAGGGGATAAGGCGTGTGTCAGCGCTTACGCACAGATCCCTGCGTCCGCCATTGGGACTGGAGTCCTTGTCGTACCGCCAGCAGTTGGACTGATAGATGCCTACGACGGCTGGATCAGTGATGGCGTAGTCAATGTTGCCGGAATCGGTGACCTGGAAGTCTCCGGCCGCATGGGCCCAGGTGTTTGTGTTGAAGGGTCTGGTCACCTCGCTAGCTCCGAGGCCGACCAATATGGGTGCGTAGAGCACCAGTTTGCGCACCATTTTGGGATACTTTGCTGCAAATCGGCCGCTCGTGACAGTCCCCCAGCTCCAGCCGAGCACGTCAATCTTCTCCTGACCGCTCATCTTGATAATCAGAGCCGCAGCGCTGGCTATGTCCTCAGCAGCGTAGTCGGAATTGGGCATGAAGCCGTCCTCGACCTCCTGGGAGGATCCATAGCCGGCAATGTCAAGACGCCAGACGGCGTAGCCCTGTGTACACAGGTAGCGGGCCAGGCTGTAGTCGGCGTAGTCGACATCAAATTCGTGAGAGGAGTAAGTCAGACCGTGCACCAGCAGAATCTGTTTGTCGGGATTGGTGCCGGCAAGGGTCATGCGCTCGAGGTGAAGTTTGATGTTGTTGCGCTCCAACGGCACGATCTGCTGTTCAAAGGGCAGTTCAGTGTTGTACGCACCAGCCTGGACGCTCATGAGGAGGCTGAGGACAAGGATCAGCAGCGGGAGAAAATGTCTGTGTGGCATCTGAGTACTCCTGAAAATGAGGGTGGCATTGACAAAACCGCGTCGTCCTGCGCCATGGGGCTCAGCCCTGTCCTCTGGCGCGCAGCGCCTTGTTTGTCAGGATCGTTGGCGTCGCGGCCAGGGGGTCTTCGGGCCATGGATGACGGGGGTAGCGCCCGCGCATTTGCGCGCGGACTTCAGGATACACGTATTTCCAGAAAAAGGGCAGATCCCGCGTAGACGCCAGAATGGTGCCCCCGGGTGAAAGCAGGCGCAGGGTGAGCGGCTCTCTGCCGCCCAGCAGGGGCGTTTCGCGGAGCCCGAAGCATTCCTGAAGCTTGACAGTCACGCAGGGGGTTTCCTCATCGTAGAGTACGGCATGCCGGCGACCGCAGGGTGACGTCCAGAAGGCTGGTGCTGCGTCGTCAAGGCGCGCCTGACACTCCCAGGGCAGAAGTGCGCGCAGAGCGCGGGCAAGCTCACGTGATGTGACGGAACGCCAGTCAGCATGGCCCTGTAAAACGTCTGGCAGCCAGTCATGCCATCTGTCCAGCAGTGTCTCCCGGTTAAGGCGCGGCCAGGGCTTTCCCTGTGTCCTTGCTGCGTAGTCGGCGCGGGCGAGCCAGCACCGCGTTTCATCGTCCCAGGGAAGACAGCGCAGCTCACTGTCCACGGCCCAGGCGCAGAGCGCCTGCTCAAGGGCCTGCTGATCCGCGTCATCCGGTTGCGTGCGTTGCTCATCCAGGAGCATGTTCTCAAGGCGTGTGACTTCGTACACCCGGGCAATGCCAGGGGCGCGCACTCTTATCTGACGCTCACGGATGATATCGCTCCTGCCAAGGACCAGGGATTCCTCCACCTGGCAGAACAAGGTGGCCGTGGCAAAGGCATCACCCTGTCCTCTGGATCGGGCCGTGTCCGGCAGCGACATATCCAGCACCAGAATAAACTGGGCGCTTGTGTCTGGGACAGGTACAAGGACGCCTGAGCCCTGCCGGGTGAGGGCGACAGCACAGGCACGATCGCAGAGCCGTCCCTCAGCGCCTTCGCGCACAAAAGCCAGACGATCCGCCCAGCCCGGCAGAAGAAGACGTCCTGCAGCAATGGGATCCTCAAAAACGGCCAGGGCACATGCGGCCAGGCTTTCAATGTCAGGGACAGCTGTCGATTTGCCCTGACGAGCCAGGCGACGCAGCATAAGAAGAGCCGTATCCAGGATGTCCCTGCGCCTGGCAGCACGGCGGTCCACAAGCAGGGATTTCGCGGCCCTTGTCAGATCCTGGTCGGCACACGGTCGTTCGTCCTCGAGCATGGCGCAGAGGACTGCTGCTGCCGGCAGGTCCTTGTCAGGACAGGTCCAGAGTGCGGCGGCACTTCGTGGGGCAAGTCCGCAGGCTGCCATGGCTCGGCCTGCCTGTGTGATGACGCCCTTGTCGCTTAAGGCGCCCAGGGCGCGCAGCACAGATTGCGCCTGCGCAAAACTTCCAGCCGGAGGCTGGGTCACAAAGGGGAGATCTTCCGGGGACTCGCCCCAGACGGCCAGTTCCAGAGCCAGCGGCGTCAAATCAGCGTCCAGGATTTCGGCACGCGCATGGGCGGCCATGGCCTGTTCCTGCTCCTGCGCCCAGAGACGCACGCACACGCCGGGCTCAGTGCGGCCGGCGCGTCCGCAGCGCTGGGCAGCCGAGGAAAGGGGGATGGTCTGTGTGACCAGACGTTGCGCACCGCGTCTTGGATCGTGGTGCGGACGGCGCTGCAGCCCGCTGTCCACCACCAGACGCACACCCTCAATGGTCAGTGAAGTCTCGGCGATATCCGTGGCCAGCACAACCTTGCGCCGCCCCTCTCGTGCCGGGGCCAGGGCAAGCTGCTGCTCGTGGGCCGGCAGCCCGCCATACAGGGGCAGGATATCGCAGCCGGCTGGAAGGCGCCACGCAAGCTCCCGACATACCCTGGCAATCTCTCCCTGACCAGGCAGGAAGGCCAGCAGCCCGCCGCGTTCTCTGGCAATGAGGTCGGCAATGACATTGGCCATATGTCCTGGCAGGGTACGCAGAGTTTCGGCGACGTTGCCGCTGCTCTGCGCAGGCGCGTAGTACGTGGTGACAGGAAAGCCGGGGCGTTCTGAGTGCAGGCATGGCGCGTCGGGCAGCAGAGTCCGCAGGGCCGGGCTGTCAAGTGTGGCCGAGAGTATCCCTATACGCAGGTCAGGGCGCAGCAGTTCCTGAGAGCGCAATGTCAGGGCAAGGCCGGTGTCAGCCGTCAGGTGGCGCTCGTGAAATTCGTCAAACAGCACGCAGGAAAATCCCTCGAGAGCGGGATCTTCGTTCAGAAGGCGGGTGAGCACGCCTTCTGTGACCACCAGAAGACGTGTTGACGCGCTGTGCCAGCTTTCGCGGCGCATGGCGAGCCCAATCAGGTCACCGGGTCTTGTCTGCGTGAGCTGCGCAAGGTGCAGGGCCAGAGCACGGGCAGCCACCCGGCGCGGCTCCAGCAGAAGAACTTTCCCGGACACAAGCTCCAGGGCCCAGAGCGGCACGCGTGTGCTCTTGCCAGTGCCGGGCGGAGCCTCAAGCAGGAAGACGGGACACTGCTCCAGAACGCGGTCAATGTCAGGTCGCAGACTGTCCAGGGGCAGAGGTGGCAGGAAAAGTGAACTGTTCATGGCACTGTCTTGCGGTATGAGAGAAGGGGCAGGGAAGCGTGTCCCAGTGCGTGAGTCTGTAGCGCAACGGTACTGCTTTTGCACGGAATTTTCGAACGATGGCAGGTAGCGTGTCCCTCTGGCATTTTTTTGACAATACGGGTAGAAGGAAGGGGTTGAGACGCGGATTTTGAGTGCGTCAGGGAGGCAGGGGGAGAGTGATAGACGAGCCCCGTGAAATCATCGGCCGGGAGACGGCTCTGAAGGAAGTGTTTCGTGTGATCAGGCGCGTGGCCTCCACGGACAGTACCGTGCTTGTGACCGGCGAGTCTGGGACAGGCAAGGAGGTCGTTGTGCGCGTTCTGCACAGTCTGAGCGGACGCGCTGCCAGTCCGCTTGTGCCTGTTAACTGCGGAGCCATTCCCAGGGATCTGCTCGAGTCCGAGCTCTTCGGCTACGAGAAGGGAGCCTTTACCGGCGCTGTCAGCTCCCGTCAGGGGCGCTTTAAGCAGGCTGATCACGGCACCATCTTCCTGGACGAAATCGGCGAACTCGAACTCGCCATGCAGGCCAAGATTTTGCGCGCCCTGCAAGAGCGCGAGATTGAACCCGTAGGCGGGCGAAGGCCTGTGTCTGTGGACGTGCGCATTGTGGCTGCCACCAACCGCGATCTCGAAAAGGAGGTGGCGGCCGGGCGCTTTCGCGAGGACCTCTATTACCGGCTGAACGTCATTCCTGTCCATTTGCCGCCACTGCGTGAACGCGGAGAGGATATTCTGACCCTGGCCTCGTACTTTCTCAATTATTTTTGTGAGCGGACCGGACGCAGTCCCATGCGCATTCCGGATAAGACGCGGACCATTCTTACGAGTTATGCATGGCCTGGCAATGTGCGCGAGATGCGCAACTATATGGAGCGCATGGCCCTGCTGGCAGACGGCGACGAGCTCATGCCCGAGGATCTGCCGGCAAGGCTCCTTGCCGCGGAGAGGAGCGCACACATGCAGGCCACGCCGAACAGCGGCAGCGGTGCGTTCGTCTGGCCCGGTCTCGCTGATCTTGAACGCGAAGGCAAGGGTTTGAAGGAATTTCTGGATGCCATGGAATCCAGGATCGTGCTCGAGGCCATGGCTGCCGAAAAAGGCTCCCATCAGCAGGCAGCCCGACGTCTGGGTATCAAGCGGACGACACTTATCGAGAAACTCAAGCGGAAGGGGCTGCTGTAACAGCGCTCGAAACGTGAAAGGAGAGCCTATGCCATACATCAGAAGCATTCTCTGCCTGCTGCTGGCGCTGACACTGTGTGCCTGTTCGTCTGCCCAGCAGCGCGGCCTGAGCGGTAATGCCTACGTGTCGACTTCGCGACCTGCCATACAGATATCGGCAAAGGATATGCCCGTGGTCACGGCCGGTCGCGGCACGGGGCTGCTCTATGATCCCAGCATGGTAGGTCCCCTCAGCGTGAGGATACAAAGCGTGCTCTACGCGTCAGGAGCGGACAGGCCCATGGCCGCCATCACCCACGCCGAGCTGAGCAACGAACGCTGGATCTGGTCTACCATCCATCCTCGTTTGGGCGCCATCAACGAGGGCGTAGAAGTCCTGGGGGGACAGGCCTTCACGGCCTTTACCTACCTGATCCCCATTGCTACGGATCCATATGGCGGCGCAGCTGGCGAGGAGCCGGAGGAAGGGGCCCGGTACTACTGGCTGGCCAGATACTTTGCGGCCAGGGTCAATTTCAACCGCGGCAAGATCATTCTTGAGTACCGCGAGCCAGTACCGGCCGGATTTGGCGGCAGTCTTGCAAACATCCCCTTCGGCATGATCGAAACCGTCAGGGCTTTTGAGCAGCGCGCCAGGGAGGCCTTTGAGCTGTCCGCACCTGGCGGAGCGGGTGAGGTGCGCAATGGCTATCCTGAGGGCGTGCGCTGGAACTATATGCGGGATCTTTATCTGGGCGACGTCATGGAGAACGATATCAGGGACAGCTCGCGATTCTGATATTATGTCGGGCCGGCGCCATCCTTGTCTGCAGCGCCTTTTCCCGCGTCATGCAGCAAGGCGCCGAGGCTTCCGCTGAAGATCAGCCTGGTGGCCGTCTCGTCAGCGAGGTCAGCCACATCCATGAATTTTTCCAGCAGGTTGAGCAGATAGTGGCGGTCGTGCTCGCAGCCGTCCCTAAAGTCAGCCTCCATTTCACCAGAGCGCATGTAGCGGGCGAATTCATCCAGATCCTGTTCCGTCAGCATACAGTTCTCCAAATCTTTCCCCGGAGGGGATACGCATGCGTTGTCTTTGTTTTGACATAGGCGGCACCAACTGCCGCATGGCTGTGTGCAGTGGGGATGGTGAGATCGTCCTTGGACAGACGCATACGGCGCCGACCCGCAAGGTGCGTGACACACAGGAGCTGTATGATGCGACACGCCAGCTCCTGGGGCAGGAGATGGACGACTGCCAGGCCTGCGCCATGGCCGTAGCCGGTCCGGTGCGTGACGGGAGGGCACATCTGTCCAACGCCGCGCTTGCGCTGGACAGGGACGCGGCCGAGCGCCTGTTCGCCATGCCGGTAATCCTCATGAACGATTTCACGGCTGTCTGCCATGCTGTGGACAGCCCTCCCGGCCGCGATGCCGAGCATATACGCGGTGACGCGGCCAGTGACAGCGCACCGCGGGCTGTTATCGGTGCTGGAACCGGACTTGGATGCGCAGCGCTGCCAGTGCCCGATACGCGGTTTTGCATGGCCTCAGAGGGCGGGCACATGACCTTTGCCTTTCATGACGATGAGGAGCGTGCCTTTGAGGCCTTCTTACTCAAGCGCCTGAAGCTCGACTGGGCCAGTGCCGATGATGTGGTGACCGGCCGTGGCCTGAAAGCCCTTGTCGCCTGGGCCACAGGTCAGGAACTCAGCGGCAGGGAGTGCGGCAACGCCTTTTTATGCCACGACGCAGACGATCCAGCCAATACCGTAGGGCGCCTGTACGCACGTTTCTATGGACGCGCAGCCCGTGACTGGGCCCTGGCCACGCTGTGCACCGGGGGTCTGTGGATAGGGGGCGGTATAGCCGTGAAGAACCGCGCCGTGATACGCTCGCAAAGCTTTGCCAGGGAATTTGTCAGCGGCGCTTACAGGGATTTTCTGGAGCGGATTCCCATCCATCTTTTCCGGGATGAGTCCTGTGGTCTCTGGGGAGCCGCCATGGCGGCTGCAGCGCTGGCGACCGGCGCTCAGCGGGGCTGGTCTACATAGAGCCAGAAGAGCGCACTCACTTCAAGAGGCGAGGGCTGTCCGTCCGGTCCCTTGAGGGGCGCGCCCTGACGTGAGGCCATGAAGCACCACCAGCCTGGCTTGTTGAGCACCACAGAAAAGCGCCCCCTGTCGTCACAGAGCAGTTCTATGGTTTCGCTCCAGGGAGTGGGCACTTCGCTCTTTTCAGTGTTGACACGGCAGACGCTGACAGGCAGACGAGCCGTCTCCTTTCCCTGGGCGATGACGCGTGCTGAGAACAGAGCTGGGGCCAGCAGACCAAAGGGCCGCACATCGGGCACGATTTCAAACTGCAGATTGAGAGGCAGATGCCAGCCCCAGTCCTCGCCGTAGACCGGCAGCATGACTTTGACAAAGTGCTGGGTATAGCCTGCGCGGGCCTGATGCCACCAGGGCTGGGTCTCAATGGCGAACTGATAGAGTCCCGGGCGGCTTAAGCCGACATTGGCACCCCAGGCCTTCTGATCGAGGTAGCGGATTTCCTCGATGTCACCGAGGCGGTCCTCGCGCCCGGCCGGGGTGTCGGGATTTTCCCGATACTTGTCAAAACGGTAGATACTTAAAAGGCGGGGCGGATCCATGCCGTAGCCGTGCAGCCTGAAGGGTTCCATGCCGGCAATGAGCAGATCCACCTCCTCCTTGATAACGTGCGGTGCAACGCTGGCCAGAATGCTGGCGTTCACCTGGGCGGTGATTTCAGCAAGTCCCGGACTGTCTGTGTCTGGTGTTTCCTCGGCGTTTTTTTTCTTCCCGTTCCTGGTGTTGTCCCTGGCTTCCTTTTTATCCACCTTCCTGGCAGAGTCCTTCTTTTCCTGGGACCTGCGCAGCTGTTCCCCGGCTGCCCTGGTTCCCTGCAAGGGCGCAAATTGCTCCTCAACACTGGGTTTGCTGGGAATGAGCAGGGTGACGCGTGCAGCAGCGGCAGTCTCTGGCGCCGCGAGTGCGAGAGCGAGCCAGAGGCAGAGTGCCGGGACAACGTGGCGTGCGATGCTGAAGTCGTTTGCGCTTACTGCGGGGAGGAGAGTCCGGATGTGCATGGGAAAATCCTCAGGATGCGGGGGTGCGATACAGCCGTGATGCTAGCAGAAAGGGATCTTACTGTCATGCACGACTGATGGCGGCATGGCGGCCGGCAGCCAGCAGGAAAGAGTTTTGGCCAGTAATTTTTCAGGGGCGCGTGACCATGGTGCAGAGTGCCTGAGTGCGGTGCGCCTGCGGCTTGATGACGGCACAGGCATGGCTGCATTCATGACGCCGGATGCAGCGCACAGACTGGCGCTTCATGCACAAACACCTGCACGGTGAGCTTTCCGTTCATGGTCATGGTGCTCATTCCCGGCTGATGGCGGGATACGCGTCGGCCCACAAGGGCAGCGGGAAGTCGCTGTGCGTCTGCTCAGCTGTCGGCCTGCGCCCAAGCCAGCAGCTGGCTGTGCAGCTCCGGGGATGGCGCGACATTAAAGTTCGGGCCCAAGGTGACCTGGTAGATGACGCCTGGATCAAGTTCTATGTCCGCGGTGATCTGCACCTGCCCCGGGTGCCGCTCAAGGATCTGGCGCAAGGCCAGGATGTCGTCGCGACCAAGGCGGTTTCTGGGAAGCGAGAAGTGCAGGGGGTTGTCGCTTTCAAGGCAGACCTGGGTCAGGGGACGCAGTTCCGAGGCAATGAGCTTGATCTCGCGGATGCCCTGGCTCTCGTCTTCTTCGGCTGTGTCCTCGTCCCCCGTTCTGTCGATCTTTGCCCGCAGCCAGAGGGGCACGTCCGCCTGCAAAAGCTCCTGAATCTCCGGGGTGTAGGTTCGCGGGAAGAACGTGACCTCGCCATGGCCGGTCAGGTCCTCTACCACGGCAAAAGCCATGCGCTGGCCCTTGGATTTGGTGAAGACTTCGCGCACGCTGGTGACCAGCACGGCCAGGCTGATGTCCACTTCAGCTCCGAGCTCAAGCGCTGCATCGATGGTGGTGGCGCCAATGCGGCGGGCTTCCCTGGCGTATTTCTGCAAGGGGTGCGAAGTGAGATAGAAGCCCAGGGCCTCTTTTTCGCGCACCAGCAGCTCGTCTTCGGAAAATTCGGGCAGGCTGGCCGCCTCGCCGGTAATTCCCACGCCCGGGAGCTTGTCCGCGGCTATCTCGGCGGCCGGGATGCATGAAAATAGCGACAGGGCCGGGCCAATGTTTTTCTGTTTGCGCTGCACGCTTGTGAGTACCATATCCAGGCTGGCCAGCAGGGCCTGTCTGCTTGCGCCTACGCAGTCCAGGGCACCTCCCTTGATGAGTGACTCGAGCACACGTCTGGTCACTTTGCGCAGGTTGACACGTTCGCACAAATCAAAAAGGGAAACAAAGGGGCCGTCCTTCCTGGCCTGGAAAATTTCCTGTATGGCTTCGTCGCCTACACTCTTGATGCCGCCAAGGCCATAGATGATTTTGTCATTGTGCACGGTGAAGGCCTTGGCCGGATTGTTGATGGAGGGCGGGCACACGTCGATGTTGCGGTCCTTGCAGACGGAGATGTATTTGAGCAGCTTGTCGCGGTTGTTTGTTTCGCTGGTGAGCAGGGCGGCCATGAATTCGCAGGGGTAGTGTGTCTTCAGATAGGCAGTGTAGTAGGAGATGACGGCGTAGGCTGCGGAGTGCGACTTGTTGAAGCCGTAGGCAGCGAATTTTTCCATGAGGTCAAAGATTTCATTGGCCTTTTCCTCGGGAATGCCGTTTTTCTCAGCTCCTGTGACGAAGATGACCCGCTGTTTCGCCATGGCCTCGACTTTTTTCTTGCCCATGGCGCGGCGGAGAAGATCCGCACCGCCAAGGGTGTAGTTGGCGATAATCTGGGCGATCTGCATGACCTGTTCCTGGTAGACAATGACACCGTAGGTGTCCTTCAGGCAGGCTTCCAGGGAAGGATGGGGATAGACTACGCGTACTTCGCCATGCTTGCGCTTGATGAATTCGTCAACCATGCCCGAGCCCAGGGGACCGGGACGGTAGAGGGCAAGCATGGCTATGATATCCTCGAAGCAGGAGGGGCGCAGCATGCGCAGGTACTGACGCATGCCAGAGGATTCCACCTGAAAGATGCCATCTGTATCGCCTCTGGAATAGAGCTCATAGGTGGCCGTGTCCGTGAAGGGCAGAGTGTCCAGATTTGGAACCTCGCGGTCGTTGCCGCGGATATTGTCCAGCGTGTCCTGGATGAGGGTCATGGTCTTGAGACCCAGAAAGTCGAATTTGACAAGACCGATCTGCTCCACCATGGGGCCGTCAAACTGCGTTACCTGCTCGTCATGCTTGCCGCGGAACAGGGGCAGGTACTCGGTCATGGGCAGTTCCGAGACCACAAGGCCCGCGGCGTGCATGCTGACCTGTCTGGTAAGGCCCTCAAGGCGCAAGGCAATGTCTATGATGCGTCTTACCCGCTCGTCGGTGTCGTAAAGCTGTTTGAGGTCAGCGTTATCATTGAGAACACCGGCTATGGTGGCCTTGGGATCGGCGGCCGGGATGTGCTTGACGACGGCGCTGCGCTCCTGATAGCTCATGCCCAGCACGCGGCCGACGTCCTGCAGCACGGCTCTGGCCTTGAGCTTGCTGAAGGCCGCGATTTGCGAGACGGACTCCTCCCCGTAGATATCGGCCATGTGGCGGATGACCTCGGAGCGGCGGCGTTCACAAAAGTCGACGTCAATATCGGGAAGAGAGACGCGTTCGTTATTGAGGAAGCGTTCAAAGAGCAGGTTGTAGGGCAGGGGATCGAGGTTGGTGATGCGCATGGCCCAGGCTACCAGGGAGCCAGCTGCCGAGCCGCGTCCGGGACCGGTGGGAACGCCGTGGTCCTTGGCCCAGTTAATGAATTCCTGGACGATAAGAAAGTAGTCCGGAAAGCCCATGCTGAGGATGACATCCATCTCGTGTCTGAGGCGGGCCCAATACGTCTCCTTGTCCAGTGTTTCGGGATGTGGATGCTCGCGAAAGCGCCGCTCAAGTCCCTCCTCGGCCAGACGACGGAACTCGGACTCGATACTGGCGCCGGCGGGCAGGGGGTACTGTGGGAAGTAATGCTTGCCGAAGGTTATTTCGTAGTTGCATTCTTCGGCAATGCGTGCGGTATTCTCAAGTGCCTCGGGTGCGAAGGCAAACTCGCGCTCCATCTGCTCGGGTGATTTGTAGTAAAGCTCATTGGTGCAGAAGCGGAAGCGCTGTGTGTCAGTGAGCGTGGCGCCGGTGCCAATGCACAAAAGGACGTCATGGGCTTCCACATCATCGGCGTTGAGGTAGTGGCAGTCATTGGTGGCCACGACAGGCACGCCCTCACTCGCGGAAAGTTCCAGCAGGGCGTTGTTGACTGTTGTCTGCTCGTCAAGACCGTTGTGCTGCAGCTCCAGGTAGAAATGGCCGTCAAAAAGAGCGCTGTAGTTGCGCGTCATCTCCCTGGCGATGTCCATGCGACCCGAAAGTATGGCCTGTGGGATTTCGCCCTGTATGCAGGCGGACAGGCAGGTAAGGCCGCGAGCATGTTTTCTGAGCACCTGCCAGTCCACTCTGGGCTTGTAGAAAAAACCTTCCTGCCAACCGGTAGAGATGATTTTGACCAGGTTGTGGTAGCCTTCGGCGTTACGCGCCAGCAGAATGAGGTGGTAGCGTCGCCTGGCAGCTTCGCTGGTCATGTCAAAGCGATCAGCAGTGAGATAGACCTCGCAGCCGAAGATGGGTTTGATGCCGTACTGACGGCAGGAAGCCTGGAACTGAGCCGCTCCGAACATGTTGCCATGATCAGTGATGGCGCAGGCACTCATCCCGTAATCCTTGGCTCTGGCGCACAGGTCATTGAGACGGATGGCACCGTCGAGCATGCTGAACTCGGTGTGGCAGTGGAGATGGACGAAATCAGACATGGTGGCTCCGGCTGGCTGGGACAAAAACGATCATGGGATCATTGCCCAAGTGGGCATTGTTTTCAAGCCCTGATCGTCTGTCTGTCACACTGGTCCCAGCGCTCTGGCCAGTCAGAAACACAGGCATGTCCGCAAGATGCTGCCAGAAGTGCCATGTCAAGCGCGAGGTCCCCCTTCTCGAACAACAAAGCGGAAAGGGACGGGCGCATGCTCAAAGCTCCACGAAAAGGTCCCGAGCTGTTTTTGCAAGCGCGAGCATGCGTAGAGATTCGGCCTGATAGGCAGCATTCTGATGACCTGCCAGAAGCACGACATCACGAACATCCACAAGGTTCTGACAGACTTCCTGGACGGCAAGTTGCCAAAATTTATGCAGTATCCGGAGGGCTTCTCCGGTGGGCAGTCGAGCGGATCGATGCCTGACCACGCGTCGCCTGTGGACGAAGGAGCAGAACTGGTCATCAACACGGTGCCGCATGACCCTGCCGCTGCCGACACATCCGTCGAAGAGGCGTGCGCAGCGACGACAGACAGGGACATCATGGAGCCTGCTTCCTCAAGTGTGCCCGGCATGGAGCACGATCTAACGGGTGAAAGTCCCGAACGCAGAAGGTAGCACCAGGCGCATAGCTGAAGGCAAGGTGGTCCGTCGCGAGGCGGAATCTGAAGGAAGCCGGAGGCAAACCGTTGCTCCGACGAACAGGAACCGTATCAGGCGTTCGAAGGTGGGTAAGTCTGCCGAACAAGACAAAGCCCAAGGCTACACGGAACCGATGGCGTAGATGTGGCGGATACATGACGGGAAAGAGCGTGCCCTTACCCGGGAGACCTCACGGACGCAGGGCCCCAAAGCCTGCGGAGCAAGACTCGCCGTGAGGAATCAGCAGATGCCATAGTACCTCTTCAATGGCTGGGGAAAGTGCCGAAACCAACAACAGCAGGCACCTGAAGCTGCCGAACTTCACATGTTAGTGCGGGAACACGCTTCCCAAAAGGATGTTGTCGGGGGGAACCGAGGTCGGGAACTGACGCAGCCCGCTGGTAGCATGGAGGGAGGACGGTCAGGGAGCATGCCGCCAACATCGCAGGAAGCGAATCATAGTAACATTGGAAGCCATCCTCGCCAGAGCCTGCATGAACGACGCATATCGCCGGGTGGTGGCCAACGGGGCAGTGCCGGGGTGGACGGCATGCAGGTCAGGGATCTGTCTGCTCACCTCAAAGAGCACGGAGCCGGACTGATGGGATCATTAAAGACAGGCAAGCACAAGCCGATGCCCGTTCGCAGAGTCCACATTCCCAGGAAAGAACAACGTCCCCAGAAATGCGGGATGGCCCGGTCTTGCGGACGCCTGTGTTGAGGGCCGCAAGGTAGTTGCTGGTCCGCCCACTACGGGTCCGTGGTGGGTGGTGTGGGAGGACGGGGTGAGCGCCCCTCCTGGCCAATCCATCGAGTAATCGAAACTGCAAGCGACTGCCTCAAGCAAGGAGCCGGAGGCACACGTATCGGCCGCACCCGGGAAACCATGAGGCTGTTCCATTAGCTACCCTGTCAGGATTTCAAACAGACTCGGTTGGCTGCCCTGGTTTTGCCTCAAGGGATTGTTCGCTTCAAAGAAGGGACACCCTTTCTTTGTTACGAAAATTTATACCACATCAAGATCCCCCCCCCCCCCGTGAAAAAAAAAAAAATTAATAGGAAGTAAATCCCAAAAAGGGGTCACGG